>DBGBEC010000050.1:0-7186 GCA_048477415.1 Candidatus Limivicinus sp.
CCATAGGCCCCATCATTATCACGGGTCTCTATCTCGCAAAGGCTCCCTTGCGTAAATAGAGGCTTTGGCGCGGCGCGGTCGCACACCACACGATACGCCGAAAAGTGTATAGAAATACGCACTTAAATCAGGCCTCTAAAACGATCGGCACAGCGAGTGATCTCGCTGTGCCGAACAACTGTTTTTCTGCGTGATGTATATCAGATAAGCTTCTTTTCCTTAAGCTCGGCGATCTTGGCGTCGTCGTAGCCGAGGACGGTCTTGAGGATGTCCAGGGTGTCCTGACCCATGGAGGGGGCGCCGCGCCATACCTGGCCCGGGGTCTCGCTCATCTTGGGGGCTATGCCGAAGGCCTCGATCTCGGCATTGCAGGTCTGGTCCACATACTTCACCCAGTCGCCGCGGGAGCGGAAGTGCTCGTTCTCATAGGCGGACTTGGCGGTGTTCACAGTGGCGCAGGGCACGCGGGCGGCCTCCATTATGGTCTCTATCTCCTGGGCGTCGTGGGAGGCGCACCACTCGATAACGGTCTTGTTCAGCTCCTGGCCTTTCTCGGAGGCCACGGCAGCCGGGCCGGAGGAGCAGTCTTTGTAGTTGAAATACTCCAGATCCAGACCCATGGCGGGGATGCAGCGGTTATACACGCCGGGGCCGAAAGCGCCCAGGGCAACAAGGAAGCCATCCTTGGACTTGAAGAGGTTGTAGGGCTGGAAGGCGGGGTTGAAGTTACCGGCCCGCTCAGAGACCTTGCCGGCCATGGTATAGGTGGTGTAGGTGCCACACATGTACTGGGCCATGGCCTCGAACTGGGCCACGTCTATCACCTGGCCCTTGCCGGTCTTCTGGGCATAGGTGTAACCGGCCAGAGCGGCAAACAGGGTGGCAAAGGCAGAAACATAGTCGTTGGTGTAGGGCTTTGCGATGGCGGGATCTCTGTCGGCGTCGCCCTGGAGGTAGAGCCAGCCGGAGAAGGCCTGGCCGATCATGTCGTAAGAGGCTCTGTTGCAGACGGAGGGTATGCCGCCGAACTCCTTGTGGCCCATGCCGCTTACATGGACGATGACGAGCTTGGGATTGACCTTGAGGAGCTCTTCATCGTATATGCCCAGCTTGTCGAGCCAGACCATGTTCTCCATGAAGATATCAGCCTCTTTGATGAGCCCATAGAATATCTCCTTGACCTCGTCAAACTTCAGGTTCAGCTCAAGACCCATGGCCAGCTTGTTGCGGGCGTTCTGAGCCCAGGCGGTGGAGACCTTCGTACCGTTCACATCGGCGAAGGGGGCCAGCATACGCAGGGTGTCGCCCACGCCGGGACGCTCTATCTGGATGACCTCTGCGCCGAAGTCGGCGAGCATGGTAGCGGCGAAGGGCATGGCCACCAGAGAACCGGAGCAGACAACTCTCATACCGGCAAAGGGACCGAATTCGGGGATTATGAATTTACGTTCGCTCATTTTCTTACTCTCCTGTTCAACAAATTTTTTGTTATCACTTGAAAGAATGGCCGAAAAATGTTTTGGTCGTTTCAGGCTTTTCTGCGCTTGATCTCCTCTATCACGGCGGGGATGAGCTTTGAATAGTCGGCTGCCGCGCCGTAGTTCGAGATGGAATAGATGTCGGCCTTGTCATAGGTGTTCACGGTGGCTATGGTCTCAGCCTTCTGCATGCCGACTATGTACTGGACGGAACCGGAGATACCCACATTCAGGATGAACTTGGGCTTCACGGTGGTGCCGCTCTGACCTATCTGGAGATCGTGCTCAAGCCAGCCCTCGTCAACCAGGGGCCTGGAGCAGGCAAGCTCACCGCCGATGAGACCGGCCAGTTCGCGGAGCATTTCCACATCCGCCTGGCTCTTTATGCCGCGGCCTCCGGCCACGATGATATCAGCCTCGTTTATGGGAACGCCCGCGCGGACTTTTTCCACCCGCTCCACGACCTGATAGTCAGGGTCGGCGTCCACAGACACGGTCTCCTCGATCACCTGGGCCGTTCTGCCGCACTGCTCCTCGGGCAGGTCAAACACATGGGCGCGAACTGTTACCATCTGGGGGCGCAGCTCCGGGATGGCGATGTGGGCCAGCAGGCTCCCGCCGAAAGCGGGGGTGGTCTGAACGAAAGCGCCCTCCTGGTCAAAGCCCAGGTCCACCGCGTCAGCCGTAAGCCCGGTGCCCAGAGAGCACATCACCCTGGGGGCCAGGTCACGTCCGATAGCGGTCGCGCCAAAGAGGAAGGTGGAGGGCTTGTACTTCTCGCACAGAGCGGCGAGGACCTTCTGATAGGGCCGCGCACTGTACTCACGGAGATTTTCATGCTGGGCAAGGATCACCTGGTCCGCACCGCAGGCGGCCAGCTTATCCGCAAGACCCTCAACGCCGCTGCCAAGCAGCACCGCGCTGACAGTCTCTCCGGTGGTCTCCTTGAGCTCCTGGGCCTTGCCCAGAAGCTCAAGGGCGGTGTTGTCCAGGCTGCCGCCGCGCTGTTCGGCGAACACCCATATTCCGCTGCATTCGTTTTTTGTCATGGATGTTCCTCCTCTCAAATAAGATGCCGGGCTTCCAGCATATCCACAAACTGACTGGCTATCTGATCGATATCTCCGGTGAACATGAGCGTGTCAACATGCTCATGTTCCGGCTCAAACAGGCGCTTGGTCACAGAGGGGGAGCCGGGGATACCGCAGCGGGCGGCTTCCGCGCCAAGCTCCTCCCGGTCCCACACATGGCGGGGCTTTTTCAGGGCTTTCATTATGTTGATGGGCGTGGCGTAGCGGGGCTGGTTTATCTCGCCGCATACAGTGACAAGGGCGGGGAGCTTTGCCTTGACCTTCTCGGTCCCGTCCTCGGTGCCGCGGACGGCGACGGCCCAGCCGTCTTCTATGTCGAGAGACTCCGCCAGGGTTATCTGGGGAATGCCCAGGAAAGCTGCCACGATGGGGCCGGTCTGGGCGGTCTCGCCGTCGCTGGCGTGGCGGCCGAAGATGAGCAGGTCATAGTCGCCTATCTTTTCGGCGGCCCGGGACAGCACATAGCCTGTTGCCAGGGTATCCGCCCCGCCGAAAGCCCGGTCGCTCAGGAGCACAGACTCGTCGCAGCCCATTGCCAGGGCCTTTTTCAGGACCTCGTCCGCCTGGGGCGGGCCCATGGATATGGCGGTGACTGTGCCGCCATGCTTCTCTCTGAGCTGGAGAGCGGCCTCGACGGCATTAGCGTCAAGGGGGTTCATTATGCTCTCCACGCCCTCCCGGTTCAGGTTCCCTGTCTTGGGGTCCAGCTTTACATCTGTCGTATCCGGGACTTGTTTTACAAAAACAAGTATTTTCATTTATATTTCTGCCTTTCTCCGCTTATTATTTCTGGGCAAGGACGGTGCCGCCGATGAGCATGCGGAGTATCTCATTCGTACCCTCGCCTATCTCAAGAAGTTTCGCGTCTCTGACAAAGCGCTCCACATGGAACTCCTTGCTGTAGCCGTTACCGCCCAGGACCTGCATGCACTCAAGGCAGATCTGGGTGCAGCGGGTGCCCGCAAAGAGCTTGGTCTCGGCAGCCTCAAGTGTGTGTCTCATACCGGCAGCCTTCATGGCGGCGGTGTCATAGGTCATGAGCTCCATGGCCCGGATCTCAGCGGCCATGTCGGCAAACTTGAACTGCACGCCCTGAAGCTTTCCGATGGGCTTGCCGAAGCAGATACGCTCGTTGGCATAATCCCTGGCGATGTTCATGGCATGCTCGGACAGGCCAGCGGCGATGGCACCGATGGAGATGCGTGCGCCGTCCAGGGCCTGCATTGCGTACTTGAAGCCCATGCCAAGCTGGCCCAGAAGGGCGTCGGCAGGCAGGTGCAGGTTGCTGAAGGCCAGCTCGCAGGTGGCGGAGCCGCGCATCCCCATCTTATCCTCAAACTTGCCTATGGAGAGACCCTCAGCGTCCTTGGGCACGATGAAGGCAGAGATGCCCTTGGAGCCGGCATCGGGATCGGTCTTGGCCAGGATTATGTAGTAGTCGGCCACGCCGGAGTTGGTTATCCAGGCCTTGCCGCCGTTCATTATCCAGCCGCCGTCGTCCGCGGGGACCACAGTGGACTTGATAGCCGCCGCGTCGGAGCCGCCGCTGGCCTCTGTAAGGCCGAAAGCAAAGATCTTGCCCTGGGCCGCCTGGGGCAGGTACTTATCCTTCTGGGCCTCGGTGCCGTGATAGAGGATAAGGTCCGCAGCCAGCCAGTTGGCGTCGAGGAAGAGAGCGGTGCTGGCGCTGCCCTTGGCTATCTCATGGATGACGATTATGCTGGTGACAGCGTCCCCGCCGCCGCCGCCGTATTTCTCGGCCAGGTGGATACCCATAAGACCGGCCTGGGTCAGCTTTTTATGCAGCTCATAGTCAAAGCCGTTCTCGTCCATCCACTTGTCCCGGGGCTCAACTTCCTTCTTGGTGAATTCTCTCACCATGTCTCTTATCATCTTTTGCTCTTCGGTAAACTGGAACATCATTTTTGATATCCTCCTTATTGTTTTTTTGACTGGTATGCCCATATTTTACCGCCAAGCTTGTGAAAATTAAATCATTTATTGTGCTGCTAAATCTTGATATCTTGCTTCGTTTTTTTGTTGGCAAAGCCTTTGAGCAACATTTATAGAATGACAGCAAAATAACAAGGTCATCCTTTTTGGGGGACACTTCCCCTCTCCATGTCTGGTTTTTTCGACTTAAACTTCGCATAATGGGAACGTGGCTCTCTTCAGCGTCTTATTTTCGGCGAACAATGAAGAAATATTTGCCTATCGGCGAGGTTTGTGATATAATAGGCAAAAAGGTAATCTCTATTTTGTGCTTTTTCGACAACTCTAAAAGGAGGCTGCGGAGTGATAGGAAGAGACTGGCTTTCCAGCGAGAACGAGGAGCGGGAGGACTATATCCTTCAGGAATTCATATCCCGCTCCCTGCCCGAGGAGGTGCTGAGGCCCGCCGCGGAAGAGCAGGAGGATGAGTATCTCTCTCTTTTTATAGATCACGCCCTTGACAGCGGGCCGGAGGCCGCTCCCCCCGGTGCGAACATAAGCATTGGCAACGCGGAGATCATGAATTCCCGCTTTTTTTCCGGTTTTTCCAGCTTTGACCGGAGCTCGGGGATAGGTCTTATCCGTCTCACCTCGGTGAAGGTACCTGTCTCCGGCATCAGGATATCCTCGACCGAGGCGGTGCTTTTGTGCTACACTCTCTCCGGCGAGGGGGACCTTTACACAGAGGGCCGGAGCATACGCTGCCGGAAATACGACTGCGTGTGCGTCGACTGCCGGGCCGAGCCCAAGCTCAGAGCCTGCCCCGGGCCCGACTGGGAAGGGGTATTCATCAGGATAAACGGGCGCTTCAGCTCCGAGCTTTTTTCAAATCTCTGCTCCTACATATCCAATAATACCGCCGCCCTTCTCACCTTTGGCGCGGGCACCCGTTTCCGTTCCATAATATGGGAGCTGCTTGGGGCCCGGGCGGACAGCAACCCGGACAGTGTAAGCCTTTATAACCATCTGCTCCTGGGGCTTTTTCTTGAGCTGGACATGGCGATAACATTTGCCTCCCACAAGCAGACCATTATCCCGGATGTGATCATGTCTGTCCAGAATTATTTGGACAAAAATTACGCGAGAGACATAAACCTTGATCTTTTGGCCAAGACCTTCAGCATAAGCAAATACCACATGTCCCGGGAGTTCAAGCGCTGCATTGGCAAAAGCCCCATCGACTATCTTATCGACGTTAGGATAAACCGGGCGAAGACCCTGCTTTACGACACCAACCGCCCCGTGGCGGAGATATGCCAGCTCGTGGGCATCCCAAATCCAAATCATTTTCTCTATCTTTTCAAGGAAAGGGAGGGCGTGACCCCATCAGCCTTCAGAAAATTCAAGCTGTAAGCCCGGCGCTTCAATATTTTTCTGTTCATATTTAGAGAGATGTGCTATAATCAGAGGTATCCGAGGCGCTTATTCGTTCAAGCGGAAAGGAGAATAAACATGGAAATGAAAAAGGGAGGAAAGCTTCTTCTCGCGGTGCTCCAGGGAGACGACTATGAGAGCGTTGTGAGCGAGCTGAACAAAAACGGCTTCTATGTCACCCTGCTCAACTCTGTCGGCGGCTTTCTGAAGAAACGCAGCGTGACCATAATGGTGGGTCTTGAGGAGGCGCGGCTCGATGCGGCTCTGGCCATTTTGAAAAAGCAGGCGGGAGAGCGGGTACAGACAGTCTATCAGTCACCGATGATAAGAGAGCCCATGATGGACACCTCGCCGATGATACCTATGAAGGTCCCCTGCGGCGGGGTGGCTGTGTTTGTCCTGGACATGGACAGGATGGAGCGTTACTGAATCAAAAAGGGAAAAACCGGGAACATATCATCTCCTCTGCCGTCATATCCCCAGCGGCGGACCTTGAGCGCCGTGAAAGCAAGCTTGCCGGGGCGGATCCCGCGGACCGGGCTCCCGGCACACAGTTGAGGAGGATAATATGAAAAAGATAGTTTTGTTCGCTGTTGTTTTTGCCATGGCTCTGGCCCTGGGCGGCTGCGGTAAGACCGGCTTTGACCCTGCGGAGCTCACCGAGAGCGAATTTAACGATGCGGAGCTCAACAGCCAGGTAGAGCTCTATGTAAAGCAGAAGACCGTGACCACCAGTACCGAGGAAGTGGCCCTGGCCCTGGTGAACCTTACGGAAAAGGACTTCAGCTATGACGCGAACCAGCGCCTTGAGGTGGAGCTGGACGGCAAGTGGTATGTTGTCCCCAACGATCAGGCCGGGGTCGTCCTGGCCATATACACTCTGCCCGCCGGCGGGACAGAGACTGAGCTTTTTGTCTTTAAGGACCGGTATGACAGTCTGCCCCAGGGCAGCTACAGAATAATCAAGCAGTTTGTAGACGAAGAGGGAGAGATCGCCCTGGCGGCGGCCCAGTTCAGGATCGGCTGAGCCTGGATATCGCCGGGGTCTGAATTGAAGGAGAGAAGATCATGAAAGTCAACCGCGGCGTAAATTGGTTCGGCCTGCTCAGCGCTCTGGCTATATTCGTTTTGGGCGTTCTTCTGCTGGTGAATCCGGCGGCCTCGGCGGTCATGCTGGTATACTTTATCGCGGGCATTCTTGTTGCCTGGGGCATATTTCAGTTGGTGATCTATTTTGGCTCAAAGGATGTC
>DBGBEC010000051.1:0-1772 GCA_048477415.1 Candidatus Limivicinus sp.
TTATCACCTTGTCCGTGAAGTAAAATGTAAATTTTTTTCGGGATAAGCAACAGTTATAATGATTCTGTTGAGGACTTTTCATTTTTTCACAAATTGTCTGTTGTGCCCGACATGATGAAAGTATATTATTACTCTGTAAAAAAAGCAACACCATGTTGCGAAAAAGCGGGGCTGCCTATGGAACGGGTGACGAGATGGATAACGGAGCACAGCAGATCTATCGTGATACTTTTTGCCGTGATGACGCTGCTGAGCGCGGTGATGTTTCTGTTTGTAAAGGTGAATTACGATATGAGCGCCTATCTGCCGGAGGACGCGGAGTCTACCCGGGCGCTGAAGATAATGGGCGAGGAGTTTTCCGCCTCGGTGCCCAATGCCAGGGTGATGATGCCGGGCCTCTCGCTGACTGAGGCGGCGGAGATAAAAGCGCGCATATCCCAGGTGCCCGGCGTTGAAGACGTGATGTGGCTGGACGATGTGGCAGACCTGAAGCAGCCGCTGGAGACCCTGGACCAGGCCATGGTGAGGCAGTATTACAGGGAGGGCTCCGCCCTCTATGATGTGACCATCGCCACGGACATGGAGCTTGCCGCGGTGAACGAGATATACGAGATCATCGGCCAGGACGGCGGCGTTACCGGGAACGCGGCCAACATCGCCTATTCCAGGAGCCAGATCGTTTCCGAGGTGATAGGCGCGGCCATGGGCCTTGTGCCGGCCATAATAATCATCCTCATCCTGACCACCACCTCCTGGATAGCGCCGCTGCTCTTCCTGTTCACCATAGGGGTGGCGGTCATAATAAACATGGGCACGAACCTGGTCTTCGGCAGCATATCCTATGTGACCCAGTCGGTCAGCCCGGTGCTGCAATTAGCCGTGTCTCTGGACTATGCCATCTTCCTGCTCAGCAGCTTCGAGCGCTTCCGCGAGACCGAGCCGGACGCGAAAAAGGCCATGCAGCGGGCCATAAAGAAATCCTTTGTCTCCATCGCCGCCTCCGCCGCCACCACGGTCCTGGGCTTTCTGGCCCTGGTGTTCATGCGCTTCGGCATTGGCAGCGACCTGGGGATGAACCTGGTGAAGGGCGTGCTTTTGAGCTATCTTTCGGTGATAGTTTTCCTGCCGGCCCTGACACTTTGCTGTATAAAGCTGCTGGATAAGACCAGCCACAAGCGGATCATGCCGGATATACGCAGGGCGGGGAGCCTTCTTGTGAAGGTGCGTATACCGGCCCTTATCCTGGTGCTTCTGCTGGTGGTGCCCAGCTATCTCGCCCAGAGTCGGTCCGACTTTTTCTATGGCAACGGCGCTCCCGCGCCGGACAGCCGCTACGGCGCGGACACGGTGAAAATAAACGAGAGCTTCGGCGAGAGCACCGCCATGGTGCTCATGGTGCCCCGGGGCGACACGGGCCGGGAGCTGGAGCTGTGCCGGGAGATAGAGGGGCTTGAAAATGTGAGCTCTGTCATGGCATACGCCACGACTGTGGGCAGCAGCATACCCACGGAGTTTCTCACCGAGGAGATAGTCTCAAACTTCTATTCTGAAAATTACGCGCGTATCATAGTCTACGCCGATACCGGCGAGGAGGGGGAGGAGGCCTTTGCCCTGGTGGAGCAGGTCCGCGCCCTGGCGGCGAAATATTACGACGAGAGCTATAGCTGCGGCCAGAGCACGAATATATACGACATAAAAGAGGTCGTCACCGGCGATACCCCTCTGGTAAACGGCCTTGCCATCATGTTTATCCTGCTCACCCTGCTCATATC
>DBGBEC010000052.1:0-6022 GCA_048477415.1 Candidatus Limivicinus sp.
TCGAACCAGGAAAAAAGCCGCTGCTTAAAGAGAAGCTTCATATACATGACCTCGTTTCATATTTGTTTTATGGCGAGAAAAAGGATAATAATCGAAAATATTATATCATCCCAGCCCGGCAAACGCAATGGCGGTGTCGGAGGAGAGGCAGATATTTGCCTGCCTCTGTATCGAAACATCGTTAAGTTTACATAATTTAATTTACATAAAATATATTTCTTACAAAAATGTAAGCTACGCGGCAAAAACGTAAGGCAATTGGATTGCCCGGCCCGGGGCAGAAAATGTATAATCAGCATGGGGCCCTGGGAGGAAGCCCGCCTTAAACAATGGACCCATTATCTTAAATAATTCATAATCTTCCCGCCGGTTTTTTCTTAATTGGGCGGCTGATATAATTTCAGCCAGAAGGGGGGAGAACACAGTGCCCTTTAGTAAAAGAGATCACATCTACATTCTGCTCACAAGGTCGGGCAGTATGCTCTCAAAAACCATCCACCTTGCCACCGGTGACGCCTACACCCATGTGTCCATAGCCTTTGACCAGGAGCTGGGCAGCCTTTGCAGCTTTGCCCGGAAGCACTGGGCCACGCCTCTGCCGGCGGGTCTCGTCCACGAGAGCCTCAGCGAGGATTATCTCGGCAGGCATATGGACACCCTGTGCCGGCTCTGCGCTCTGCCGGTGTCGGAGGAGAGCTATATGAAGGCCCGCCGCCTCACGGCGGCGATGTTCAGCCGCGAGGAGGACTACAGCTACAGCATAAGGGGGCTTCTCATGTGCAAAATGGGCGTGGATGAAAAACGGCCCGGGAAATATTTCTGCTCTCAGTTTGTGGCCGAGATACTGGAAAGATCCGGCGCGCTCAGCCTGCCGAAGGCTCCCGGGCTCATGCGGCCCCAGGACTTTGCCTGCATGCCGGAGCTCAGGCCCATATATGAGGGCAGCACCTTCGGCCTGGTCTGCGCCGGGCCCGACAGGGAGCAGGGCCTGGGGCTGGCGGACTACAGGCCATATAAATATGGCTTGGGGCGGCTCATAGACAGATTTGCCTGAAAAGCCTGTGCCTGCGTTATAAATTTAAGGGAGCTCACTGAAGGGAAAAGAAGAAATGGGTCAAAAAAGGAAAAAGCTGCTTGCCGGTCTCGCCGTCGGGGCCTTTGTGATATTGAGCCTTATGCTGTGCTACTTCGCGGGGGCGCCTATACTGCGCTTCGCGGCGGACCCGGACAAATTCCGGGCCTGGGTCGCGGCCCACGGCGCGGTGGGGAAGCTTGCCTATATCGGAATGGTGGTTTTGCAGATAGTGGCCGCCTTTATCCCGGGGGAGCCCTTGGAGATCGCGGCGGGCTATGCCTTCGGCGCTGTGGAGGGGACGCTGCTCTGTCTCTTCGCCTCCGCGCTGGGGAGCTTTATCGTGATATGGCTGGTGCGCCGCTTCGGAATGAAGCTGGTGGAAGTATTCTTCTCCAGAGAAAAGATAGACTCACTTAAATTTTTAAAGTCCTCTCCCAGACGGAGCCTGCTCTTTCTTATGATATTCATGATCCCGGGCACTCCCAAGGACCTACTGTGCTACTTCGCGGGGCTTACGGATATAAAGCTGGCGGAGCTCATGCTCATTTGCTCCTTTGGGCGGATACCCTCGATAATCACCTCTACCCTGGGCGGAGACGCTCTGGGCACAGAGAGCTATATCCTGGCAATAGGCGTTTTTGCCCTGACCCTTGTGATAAGCGGACTGGGGCTGTGGAGCTATAACAGGCTGTGCGTGAAGCACAGGACCCAGGCCGCCGGCAGGGAAGAGGCGGCAGCCAAAGCAAACGGACAGTACCCGGAGGCGGAGGACAGACATTCCGCCTGAAATGATCTATAGATATGGAGGCTTGAGTATGAGCTTTGTTCAGACTGTAAATTTCGTGATAATGTGCCTGTTTTTCCTGTGCTATTCCTATCAGTTTTTGTATGTGCCCCTGTCCCTTCTGGGTAAGCACCGGCCCCACGGCAGGCCCCGTTTACACCGCTATGCCGTGCTCATCGCCGCCCGGAACGAGAGCGCCGTCATTGGCCAGCTTATACAGAGCCTCAGGGAACAGGACTATCCCCAGGAATTGGTGGACATATTTGTAGCGGCGGATAACTGCACCGATGACACGGCCGCCATCGCCCAGGCCGCCGGGGCAAGGGTATATCAGCGCCAGGATACGAGCCGGGTGGGCAAGGGCTATGCTCTGGAATTCCTCCTTCAGCGCATTGCCGAAAGGGAAGACGGTGAATACGACGGCTATTTCGTCTTTGACGCGGACAATGTTCTGGCCCCAAACTATATAAGCGAGATGAACAAAAGCTTTTCCGACGGCTACAACATAGTCACAAGCTACAGAAACTCCAAAAACTATGGCGATAACTGGATATCCGCGGGCTATGCCCTGTGGTTTCTCCGGGAGGCCAGGTATCTGAACAATGCAAGAATGCTCCTGGGCAGCAGCTGCGCCGTATCCGGCACCGGCTTCATGTTCTCGCGGGAGATCCTTGAGCGCTGCGGCGGCTGGAACTTCTTCCTGCTGACGGAGGATATAGAATTCACCATCCACAACGTCCTCCAGGGGGAGAAGATCGGCTATTGCCCTACGGCTCAGCTCTATGACGAGCAGCCCACTAACTTCGCCCAGTCCTGGCGGCAGCGCCTCCGCTGGTCAAGAGGCTATATCCAGGTCTTCGGCCGCTACGGCGGCGAGCTGATGAAAGGGATATTCAAAAAAAGAAGCATGTCCTGCTATGATATGGCCATGAATATCATGCCGGCCGCCGTGCTCACAAGCGCCAGCGTCATCGTCAATATCACCGCCGCCATCGTTAATTTCCGCGTGGGCGGTGACTGGAGCGCCCTGGGCCTTTCCATCGGCCAGACAGTGCTTGACCTGTATCTGACGCTCTTTGTCCTGGGGGCCATAACCACCGCTACAGAGTGGAAGAATATACACTGCCGCCCGGGAAAGAAAATATTTTATGCCTTCACCTTCCCAATATTCATGTTCACCTATCTGCCCATCTGTATCGCCTCTCTCTTCAAGGACGTGCAGTGGCAGCCCATCTCCCATAAGCGCAGCCTGAGCCTCCAGGAGATAGAGGGTACGTCGGCAAAAGCGCTCCCTCCCCGCGGCCAGAGAAAGAGCGCCTGAATAAATTTACATAATTTGGTTTACATAATAATTAGGCCGAAAAGATACCGGGGAAACACCCCGGTATCTTTTGTGCTTTTTCAGATCCTGACGAGCTCATAGTCCATGCGGCCTATACCGATCTTCTCGCCGTGGACAAGGGCGGAGCGCCAGTCTGTCTCCGGGGAGACGTCGGTGAAATGGTCGTGGTGCTCGTGGCCGTGCTTTTCAAGAATGCTGCCTGAAACGGCCTCCTGCCTGTTGACCGCGTCGGCGCAGGCCATATCCAGCGCCACCGGGTCGAAGGAGGCGAACATGCCCACGTCGGGCACGATGGGGATGTCGTTTTCAGAGTGGCAGTCGCAGAAGGGGGACACGTCGATGACCAGGTTTATGTGGAAGTTGGGCCTGCCCTGGATAACAGCCTTGGCATACTCGGCGATCTTGCAGTTGAGAATGTCGTTCGCCTCGTCGTTCGCGGGCTTCACCGCGTCCTTGGGGCATACGCCGATGCAGCGGCCGCAGCCCACGCATTTTTCAGTGTCTATGCTGGCCTTGCCCTCGACGATGGAGGGGGCGCCATGGGCGCAGATGGCCCGGCATTTGCCGCAGCCTACGCAGTATTTCTGGTTCACATAGGGCTTTCCGGAGCTGTGCATCTCCATTTTTCCCGCCCGGGAGCCGCAGCCCATGCCCAGGTTCTTGAGAGCACCGCCAAAGCCTGTGAGCTCGTGCCCCTTGAAATGGGCCAGGGAGATGACTATATCCGCGTCCATTATGGCCTGGCCTATTTTGGCCTCCTTCACATACTGGCCGCCCTCCACAGGGACAAGGGCCTCGTCCGTGCCCTTTATACCGTCGGCGATGATGGTGTGTACCCCGGTGGAGAAGGGGTTATAGCCGTTTGTATAGGCGCTGTCCAGATGGTCGAGCCCGTTTTTCCTGCCGCCTACATAAAGGGTGTTGCAGTCGGTGACAAAGGGCCTGCCGCCAAGGCGCTTAACATAGTCGCACAGGGTCTTCGCATAGTTCGCTCTGAGATAGGCCAGGTTCCCCGGCTCGCCGAAATGGAGCTTGACGGCGGTGAATTTCCCGTCGAAATCGATGTTTTCAAAGCCGGCTTTTTTCATCAGCCGCTCTAACTTTGAAAGAAGGTTGTCCCCGCTGGACACATGCATATCGGTAAAATAAACTTTAGACTTCTCCATGCTGATAAGCCCTCCAATTTTTTCAAGAAATATCTGCCATGGATTATAAGAAAAACCGGCCCTTTTGTCAATATCTCCGGGTCAATCCGGCCTGCTCAGCCTGTAGGCCAGCACCGTGCCCAGCAGGGCGATGGAGGCCGCCGCGGCTATGAGCGCTGCCTCATAGCTGAAGGGGAGCCGCCCCCGCAGCAAAAAGACGCTGCTCAGGGCCAGGATATCCACCGCCCAGCGGGAAACATTGGCAAAGGCCATGGCTCCGCTGCTGTTTTTCTTCATGCAGCGCCTGCTGATAAGGCCGTTGAGCAGGGCGGCCGCTCCGCCCCAGAGGATACCGGCCAGAACGCCGAAAACATGATACATCAAAATTCTCCCTTCCGAGTAAAAGCTGAGCTTACCGGGCCATTATACTCCTATCGGGCGAGAACGGCAAGACGAAAGCTCCGCCGACTGTTCCGGGCCATGGAGCCGAGCCCCCCTTCGATGGAAAAAATTTCATTTATTTCTTATTTTGCCTGGGCTAATTTTAAATTTTGGGCAAATAATAATGTCGAGGTGATAAAAAATGAGTCCTAAAGAACTGCTCTATATTGAAGACGCACTTGGCCACACCCAGTTTTTGATGAACCAGTGCCGCACCGCGGCAAACCAGCTCACTGACCCGGCTCTGCGCCAGCAGGCCCAGCAGCTTGTAAACGGGAACCAGAAGCTGTTTACCCAGTTTTACGACCTGATATAAGGAGGGAAGGAAATGAACGACAAAGAGATAATGGAAGGCATACTTCTGACCACAAAGGGCGTATGCGACCTGTATATGCACGGCTCTATCGAGTCTGCCACGCCCAATGTGCACCAGGCCTTCAACACTGCCCTCAACGACGCCCTGTGCATGCAGAGCGGCATCTATAAGCAGATGGCCGACCACGGCTGGTATCCCTCGGAACAGGCCCAGCCCCAGCGCATCCAGCAGGTGAAGCAGAAGTACTCCTCCATGGGCTGAAGCTGAACCAAACAGGCAGAAAAAGAAAAAAGCTCCTCCGGCTAAACTTGGCCGGAGGAGCTTTTCTTTTAAAACACGAGGGAATCCGGGCCCGAGGCCCTGCTCACGTCGATAACGTGCTGGAGCACTGTGGCGGCGGCGTCGGAGAGCCGGCGGTTCGTGGGCCAGCTTATATAGATATCCCGCAGGGCGAGTGGGTCGTCTATGGGGACAAAGGTCAGGAGCTTGTCATCTATCGGCATCCTGGTTATGGGCGCTATCCCCTTGCCAAGGGCCACGTCTGTCGCGAGGACGGAGTAGTCCGGGGAGTAGGTGAGGTTTGGAGTATAGCCGTGCCGACGGAACATCTGCTTTATGTGCAGATCCATGTATGAATCAGGGGCCACGAAGCGGAGCTGCTCATCCTTGATATCCGTGACCGTGACCCGCTCTCTGAAGGCGTATTTGCTCTGGGTGGGGACCAGGAGCATTACCGCCTGCACGGCGATCTTTGCCGAAGCGCAGTTCTCCACAGGCTCGGAATTGGAGGTGATTATAAGATCGTACTCTCCCCGTACAAGGGGCGCGAACAGATCCACAAAGGTCTGCTGAACGTCCAGGGAGATCATTTCGTTGTTGGGAAAATTTTTGAGGAACCAGGGGGGCAGATTATGGGAGG
>DBGBEC010000053.1:0-3250 GCA_048477415.1 Candidatus Limivicinus sp.
AGCCATGATAGGCTCCGGCGCGGCGGGCAGCGTTTTTGCCGGATATCTCCGCCGGGGCGGCGCGGACATCACACTGGTGGATCCTTACAAGGAGCACATGGAAAAGATCGCCAGAGACGGGCTCAGCTTCGTCATATATCCTGACCAGGAATATCAGGTGACAGGCTACAAGACCGCTCTGACCGCAGATGAGATAGGCCTTATGGATATCGTGATATTCATGACCAAGGCTACTCAGCTTGAAAGCGCCATAGCCACGGCGGCCCCCTGCATTGGGCCGGAGACCGTGCTCGTCTCCCTGCTCAACGGGATAGGAAACGAGGATAAGTTAACGGCCGTAGTGGGCGGAGAGCGGGTGATCTACGGCTCCGGCGTTCTGGGTACTGCCCTGGATGGCCCCGGCAGGTGCATTTCCTCCCCCGGGGCGGGCGAGATACAGATGAACTTCGGCGCTTATAAAAACAGCCCCCTCACCGAGAGAGCCGGAAAGCACCTGGAAAAATGCTTCATCGACGGCGGCTGCCCCACAAAGTTTTGGGAGGATGTGCGCCCGGCGCTCTGGACGAAGGTCGTCGTCAACTGCACCTTCAACCCCCTCTGCGCTCTTACCCGGCTGAAGGTCAAGGACCTGCTCTCTCACCCGGGCGGAGTTGGCCTGGTCATCCAGGTGGTGACAGAGTGCTGTGCCATAGCTACAGCCAAGGGCTGCCCCATGGATCCACAGGAGTTCATGATGGGTGTAAAGCAGTCGGGCGGCTCGGGCATAATGGATTATTACCCCTCCATGGCCCAGGACATGCTGATGTTCAAACGACAGACCGAGATAGGCACGCTCAACGGCGCTATCTCCGCCTATGGCAAACAGCTTGGCATCCCCACCCCCGGCAACGATTTTATAACCAACATGGTCAGCGTCATGCAGGCAAACTATGACAAGCAGTACAGGGAGGAAAAATAAGGGGCTATGGATTGGAGAGAAAAGTACAAAAGCAAGCTGATCTCCATGGAAGAGGCCGTGAGAAAAATACGCAGCGGCGACAGGCTCTGCGCCGGTATCGCCACCGGCGTTCCCTATGCCCTTCTTGACGCGCTTGCCGACTATTCCCTTGGCAGTCTGGAAGACGTGAGCTTCTATTTCGGTGCGGGATTCAAGCCCTATAAAATGGGCATGCCTCCCTTCAACGGGCACCTGAACGTTACAAGCTGCTTCTATGGCCCTGTAGAGCGGGCCTTTGTGGCGGCGGGCTCCCGCTTTCCGTATCAGCCCATACATCTTTCCGACACCCTGTATGACAGGGCGGTAAAGCACAGGGGCAACGTGCTCCTGGTCGCCGGGACGGAGCCCAACGAGGCAGGCATGATTAGCCTGGGCCCCTCCCCCATGGACACGGCCCTTTTAGACTGCTACGAGACTGTTATCGTCCAGATAAACAGAGCCATCCCCTGGGTAAACGGAGTTGACTGCATGTTCCCCGCGGACAGGGTGAGCTGGATGGTGGAATGCGAGGAGAGCATGCCCATCCTGCCCAAGGCCCCTCCGACCAAGGAGGAAACTGCCATTGCCGGACACATCGTGGAGCTGGTCCCGGACGGAGCCTGCATACAGCTTGGCATAGGGGGCGTCGCCTCGGCAATAGGGGGCTTTCTCAGGGAGAAAAAGGACCTGGGCATACATACGGAGATGTTCGTTGACACCCTGGCGGAGCTTATGCAATGCGGCGCGGCCAACAACAGCCGAAAAAACTTCTGCCCCGGCAAGACCATCCTTGGATTCTCTCTGGGCACAGGCGACATGTATGAGTTCATGGACCACAACCCGGATATCGAGGCAAGGCCCTTCGCCTGGGTGAACGACCCGAGGAACATCGCCCAAAACGACAACATGATATCCATAAACGGAGCCATGCAGGTGGATCTTATGGGCCAGGTCTGCGCGGAGAGCGTGGGTATTAGGCAGTTTTCCGGCACCGGCGGCCAGGCTGACTTTGTACGCGGGGCCAAATGGAGCAAGGGCGGAAAGAGCTTTCTGGCCCTGCCCTCGACCCTGACGAACAAAAAGGGCGAGCTCATGAGCAAAATATCCCTCACCCTGCCCCTGGGCAGCGCCGTCACCACACCCAGAGCGGATGTACACTACATCGTAACGGAATACGGCCTGGCCGACCTTAAAAACGAGCCCCTGGACATAAGGGCGAAAAGGCTTATCGCCATCGCCCACCCCGACTTCAGAGATCAGCTGAGTTTTGAGGCCAGGAAGGCCGGTCTGATGATTTGACAAGGAGGAGATACAAAATGGCACTGAAAATTAAAGTGCTGGGCCAGTACTGCAAGGGCTGCGGCTACTGCGTTAATTTCTGCCCCAAAAAAGCGGTGAGCTTTGGCCGGGAGAGAAACGGGCTCGGCGTATTCTTTCCCGTTATCGACAGGGAGGCCTGCATAGCCTGCGGTATATGCGCCACCGTGTGCCCTGACGCGGCACTGGAGCTGAGAGAGGAGGAGAACAATGGCTAAAAAACTTATGAAGGGCAATGAGGCCGTGGCCGAGGCCGCCGTCCGGGGAGGCTGCCGCTTTTTCGCCGGCTACCCAATCACTCCTCAGAGCGAGATCCCCGAATATCTCTCCGCCAGGCTGCCGGAGGTGGGCGGAGTTTTCATCCAGGGCGAGAGCGAGGTAGCTTCCATAAACATGGTATACGGCGCCGCCTGTTCCGGCGTCAGGGCCATGACCGGCTCCTCCGGCCCTGGCATAAGCCTGAAGGCCGAGGGTATATCCTATATATCCGGGGCCATGCTCCCCGCTGTGATCATCAACGTCAGCCGCGGCGGCCCCGGGCTTGGAAGCATACAGCCTGCCCAGCAGGACTATCTCCAGGCCACTAAGGCCCTTGGCCACGGCGGATTTCGCACGATAGTCCTGGCTCCGCACACGGTGCAGGAGGCAGTGGATATAGTATACGGCTCCTTCGAGCTTGCCGAGAGGGACAGGAACCCCGTTTACATCCTTATGGATGGCTGCCTTGGCTCTGTCATGGAGGAGGTTGAGCTGCCCGAGATGAAGGAGCTGCCCTCCAGGCCCGACTGGGCCCTTGGGAACCCCTCCGGAGAGAGCCGGGAGCCAAGGCTCATCTCCTCCATAGCCGACGAGGAAGTCGTTGAGCTTATGAACAAGCGCGGAGCCATGCTCCAGCAGGGCTGGGCCGCGAAGGATGTAAGGTACGAGGAATATATGATGGAGGACGCGGAGTATGTC
>DBGBEC010000054.1:0-11633 GCA_048477415.1 Candidatus Limivicinus sp.
AAAGTAAATGATCGAAAGCAAGCAGACAGGATAGTGTTGAACCTGAACAACTGGCAAGGAAACATCGCGGATGTAAAGGAAGAATTACAGGATTATCCCGTGGCCAACCTGAAGGAAGTATTGGTCGTGCAGGGTGGAAGAATATTTTCCATATATCCATGAACTATGAATAAGGAGGAAAAGTATAAATGTCAATGGATTTTTGTTTTAGGGTAGGTAAAAGCTGCCTTGATGAAGCGCAGATCGAGGACATCATCAGAGATTATTTCAAGTGCGGCAGCGATCTGAAAAAGGAACGTAAACGCATAAGTGTTGTTTATTCAGGATTCACAGAAGGAGATAGGTTTATCTGTTACTTTACTCCTAAATGCACCCCGCCATTCAATGCCTGCGAATCCGGGATCTTAGGCAGAGATTATGTTTATGATCAGTCGATCATTATTTCTCCAGACATGTCTGAATACAGCCCCGATATGGGTAAGGAGATACTCAGGTTTTGTATCTATATCCAGAGCCGTATAGACAGCGACGCGCTTGTAGAAGGGGAGTATTATGGTGAGATATGCCTTATAACCGATGAAGGTGTGACCTGGACAGGCAACGGATTTACATCAATATAGTGAACACCTTGGCCCAATTTGGCTCCCTCCCCGAGGGAGCTGTCAGCGAAGCTGACTGAGGGAGTAGCGGCAGAAGCTGGGTAAGCACCAGTCTGGGATAAGACGCTTCAATCCCTTGCTGCTCTATATCACTCCTCCGCAGATCGCGGTTGCGTCAAAACTCCCTCCGTCGCGGCTTACGCCGCGCCACCTCCCTCGAGGAGGGAGGCAAGGGCGAAGCTGACTGAGGGATCGTTTGCAGGCAGCACCACAGCTTCCCAACACAACCCAAGGCCCGCGCCGAACCGGCGCGGGCCTTTTCTGCCCCCTTAGGCTCCCTCTTCGAGGGAGCTGTCAGCGGCGTCAGAAGAAGCCGACTTCATTCCGCTTGTGGCCTTTGCCCCAAGCTGCATATCCGTCGGCGCCTTCTTCCTTATCCAAATCAAACCCGCTTCGCTGGGCTTTGATTTGGAGATACGAGGGAGGCTATGGGCGAAGCGGTGAACCGCCCCGGTAAAAACGGACAATAGACAAAATACCCCCTTATGCAGGATAATGTACCCTACATAAGGGGGTATTTATATGGCAAGAGAATATCAGCATACATTAGCTTGCTATCTGGATAAAGCGAGGAGCTGTGCGCGTTCTGAGGTCTGGGCCTCAAAAGCTTTGCGCAGCTCCTCAAGAAAATTTGTTGGGTCCTCGCAGACGAAGACCAGAAATACGACCAGGGTCACGGTCCCGCAGCCATTCTCTCCACCTTCCAGGGCGCAATAGGCCCGGACGCTCATGGCAAGTCTTGGGGCCATCTGCTCCTGACTCAGACCCAAGGCGTCCCTCGTTCGGATCAGACAGTTTCTAAACCCTGCCTTTATAATTTCGCCATAGCATTTTCTCATGTTTTTTCTCCGACATGCCCCGGCTGTGCTGCTTTGCCAGACAGATATTCGCATGACCATACCCAGGATAATCGCGGAATCTATAGACGTATGCGGAGGGATATACCTCGGCTTTGTTACGATTCGCATTTACCAACAATCATAAGAAAGACAGAATTTAATTCACCGTATGAGATCATGCAGTACCAGGCGAGGCTTATGAAACTTGTCCTGAACAATACAAAGCTTAAAAAAAGGATAGCGACCGAAAGGTAAATTGAGGCCCGTCTGTATTTCACAGCTTCTTCTTCGGATAAAGGTTTGTTCTTCGCTGGAACTGGAGAGAGGGCCATAATAAAAATCAATGAAATAAAGTTTAGAACTGTGCATACAAGGGCCATATTATGGGCAGGAACTATTGTAATAAGTATAAGAGATGCGGAGAAGAGAGCCGCGTTAAATAACATACAGCTTACATGGTTTTTCGCGTGGTAGCCGCCGGCGTAAATTCTCAAAGGGATAAAGGAGAGAATGTAAGGGATGAAGATGAGCGGCTTACCAAACGTCAGGGAGAGGCCTATCATTATCAAAAGATTTATAGCTGACGAAAGCAGAAGCTCCAAACCATAGCAGTATATCGAGGCGTCTTCTGAAAGTATTACCTCGTTCCTGACCCATAACGAGACCAAGCGTTGAGAAAGTCTCTTAAGCATGGATCACTTTTCAGACTTTTGATTCTTCCTCAGTTTCTCGGGGACATTGGGCTGGTAAGTAAAGCAGAAGCAGGTTGAGTTGCTGCTCAGCTTCGCTATTGAACCAGCCGCGCTTGCAAGGGGACGCGCCAGTGTGTACCGACCTTTTTTTGTGTTGTTTTTCATTGCTATACCTCCTTTTTCTGTTAGGGTGACTTGATGTTAACAATTAAGTTATTTGCTGTCAATGCTTTTGGCACGAACAACAATATTGGAGGCACGAACAGCCGTACATATAGTATATGTATTGAAAAATAAAGATAATGCTATATTCAAATTTGCATGGATCCTACATATAATTTATACAAGAAATTTTTTGTGGGATGAAAAATATGCGCCTGAGAATAGCGGAAGTGATACGGGACAGCCGTAAAAGCAAAAATATAACGCAGGAGAGATTGGCGGAAATCATAGGGGTCAGTGCAGGATATATAGGACAGATCGAGCGTGATGAAACGATACCATCGGCCAATGTTATAGCAAAATTGATAGAATTTCTTGGAATAGACGCTAACTTACTGTTTTTTGATAGCAACAGAAGCTCTTCTCTGTGTGATGAGATATCCATTCGTGTATCTCGGCTGAGTGAGGACAATCAAAAAATCGTATTGGGATTGATCAATGTGATTGAGGAAACCTACAGAAAAGAGAATTCATATGAAAATTGCGGTCTGTGATGACAACAGATATGATTTGGAACTTATGCGGCAGTATTGTGAAAAATATTCTCCCGGCTGTAGGCCAGATATTTTTGACAATGGCGCTGATTTGCTCAGCGCGTTTGAGAGGGATCATTTTGAGCTTGTATTTCTTGACATTGAGATGAGCGGCCTGAATGGCTTGGAGGTGGGAAAGACCCTTATGTCAAGGACCGTGAAACCGGTCATTATTTTCACGACGTGCAGTGTTGATTATGCGATAAGAGGCTATGGTATCGCTGTTAGATATCTGACTAAGCCTATTTCTTTTGAGGCATTTTCTACCGCCATGTCGGCTGCGATCGAATATATCACACCTAAAAAGCTGAGCATTTGCGACAAGGGGACGCAGGTGCTTTTATTTATTAATGACATACTATATCTGGAGATGTTCAAACACCAGGTCATAATTCATGTGATGAACAGAGACAGCCTGAAGCTGCGGGGAACTCTTGCGGAGTTCATCGAACTGCTGCCGACGAACAAATTCGCACAGCCGCATAAAAGCTATTTCATAAATTTAAATTATATTGACAGGCTCAATAAGCAAAAAATCATTATGACGAACGGGGATATAATTCCCATAGGCCGAAGTAAAAGTGCGGCATTTCATGAATGCCTGCGCGGTTTTTTGAAAGGCGGCAGTGAAAATGAGCGTACAGATTGAACTGCTCACTGTGGCCGCGGAAGTTTTTATAACATGGTATTTCTACACTGGTGTGCTTGGCAAAACACGGCAGTCGGTGTGGCTTAAAACGGCTGTTCTCACTTTATACTTTGCCCTTATCGCTTCTTTGTCTGTGTTTATGGGGACAGGCATTGTGAGGCTCAGCTTGATGCTTCTGCTGACCTTTGCTTTCGCGAAATTATATTTTGACAGACCATGGCTCAGCTTGATATATCCTACAGTTCTTTTCTTCCTTCTGGCCGTTGCTTCTGATGTGCTTTGCGGCAGCTTTTTACAGACGAAGGGAGCCAGCGCCCAAGCACTTATGGGAAACGGAAATATCAGGATGATCTATAACGCTATGGGTAAGCTCTGTCATCTCTTGCTTGCCTTTATCAGCCTCACATTTATGAAGTTCAAAACTGAAAAAGCGGCTGTTTTGAGGGCATTCCCCTTGCTGTCCTGCCAGATGGTGAGTATAGTAATATACCATTTCAACTTTGCCTCTGCCTTACATGGGACAAGATCAAATACATATAGTCTGGAGGCTATGGGCCTTCTGTACATAAACATCATCGTTTGCATATACATTGAGCTGTTGAACCGATATTATGAGGAGAGAAGCAAAGCTGAACTGTCCAGACAGCAGCTCGAGGTACAGAAAAACGAGTACATGCAGATAATGGAGCGGCAGGAACTTACACGGGCGCTTTGGCATGATATCAAAAAGTACGCGGCTGCTATGGAAACCCTTGCCAGGTCAGACGCAGGCGAGGAAACGCAGAGGATACTTTCGGACTTGAAGACCAGGTTTGAACCAATAGAGAATGTTTATGATACGGGAAACGGCCTTGTGGACAGTATTCTTAACTACGGCGCAAAAAAAGCCGCTGAACAAGTGGTGCGCATAAACGCAGAGGTCTGGGTAGACGGACATTTCGATTTCCCGGCGGCGGATCTGTTTGTTATCATAGGCAACACTATAGATAACGCCATAGAGGCCTGCGTCCAGCTTGAAAGGTATGAGGATAGACAGGTAGATTTACTTCTCAAGCAAAGAAATCATATGCTTTTTTATGAGATACGCAACAAATTCGACCCGATCCAAAAGAAAAAGGGCGGCGGTATACATGGATATGGACTTAAAAATGTAAAGGCTTGTGTTGAGCGCAACGAAGGCATCATATCCATAAGGCAAGAGAACTGCTTTTTCACGTTGACTGTCCAGTTGAATCTTGGTGATCAGGCTGAATCTGCCTGATCACTGCATAAAAGACCCGCCGGGGAATACGACCAAGTTCGTATTCCCCGGCGGCTTATACTTTGCTCACTCGGTAAAGTGGATATGGTTGTTGATGTGGTCCTGGCAGAAGCAGTGGTAGCCGGCGCAGCGGGAGCAGTATCTGAATTCAAGCTCGGGATGATCTGTGTCGGTGCGGCCGCAGACGGCGCATTTGTGTGTGTAGAGCTTGCTCTGCTGGTCCCGGCGTATCTTTCTGGATTCACGCCGGAAGTTCACTGTGTTTCGGCTGGCTTTTCTGGGGGCGCGGCGGATAAGGTCCCCGCCGCAGAAAATAAGGAAGTTCAGCACCGCCACCAGGGGCAGGAGGTTTGCGGGGAAGGAGCCGCGGATAACGCCGAGAATGAAATAAAACCCGTCGATAAAGGCCAGATATTTGATCTTTATAGGCAGGATATAGAACAGCAGCACCTCCATGTTCGGGAAGAGCGCCGCGAAGGAGAAGAACATGGACAGATATATGTACTGCGCGTCCAGCCGGAAGCTGCGCCCGGTGATGAAATACATAATAAATCCATATACTATAGTAAGAATGACGCCGGAGAAGAAATATATGTTGAACTGGGGCGTACCCCAATACTGTTCCAGAGTATTGCCTATCCAATAGTAAAAATAAAAGGCGATAAAGGCCAGAAGGCCGGTGCTGGGCGGGTAGAAGACAAAGGAGACGATACGCCATATCTGCCCCCTGAGTATGAGCGCCGGGTCAAAGCTGAGATAGCTCATAAGCACAGGGTTCACAGCCCCCAGCAGCCAGAAGGCCACGTTTGCCAAACATATATACTTCATCAGGTTTTTTATTCCAAACCGGGGGTGGTCATAGCAAAAACGCTCTATCCGGTTCATCGGGTCTCTCATCGGCATGCTCTCCTTTTGGCTCATTATGGGAAAAAGCTCAGTAAAATACATAATAGCCTTTTCACCGCGCAAAGTCTATAAAAATTTGTAAACTTAAAAAATAATCCTTTTAATTTACATAATCTTGTGATATCATTTATCCGTATCTTTGTAAGCTGGAGAAGAGTACCATGGAGAGAGACAGCGAAATAAAAAACGACATGATCGAGGGCCGGAACGCCGTTATCGAGGCTTTGAGGGCGGGCCGGGCCATTGACAAGATCTTTCTTGCCCGGGGCGATGTGGACAAGACCCTGGGCCATATCGCCTCCAAGGCCCGGGAAAAGGGCATAGTTGTGGTGGAGTGCGACAGGCGCAAGCTGGATCATATGAGCCAGACCCACGCCCATCAGGGGGTCGTGGCCCTGGCCGGACTGCGGGAATACTGCACGGTGGAGGATATACTCTCCGTGGCGGAGAGGCGGGGCGAGGCCCCCTTTGTCCTCGTCTGCGACGAGATAAGCGACCCGCACAACCTGGGCGCGCTGATACGTTCGGCCGAGTGCGCCGGGGTCCACGGGGTCATCATCCCAAAACGCAGGAGCGCGGGTCTGACGGCAATCGTGGACAAGGCCTCTGCCGGGGCGGCGGAGCACACGGCCATTGCCCGGGTGCCCAACATCCCCGCCGTTCTGCGGGAGCTTAAAGACAGGGGACTATGGATATACGGCACCGCTGCCGATGGGGAGAGCGGGCTGTGGTCAACAGAGCTTACCGGACCCGTGGCCCTGGTGATCGGCTCTGAGGGCGAAGGCATGGGCCGCCTTGTAAAAGAGAGCTGCGATTTTATCCTGAGCCTGCCCATGAAGGGAAGTGTCAATTCCCTTAACGCCTCCGCGGCTGGGGCCATCGTGATGTACGAGGTCCTGCGCCAAAGGAGCATGGGAAAATAGTGGCCAGCCGGACGAGATAAAAAAGTCGAGGTAGACAGAGAGATGGACAGATACGGTCATGACGGCGATATGACAAATGAATACGGCGGCATTTCCGTGGACGATATTCTGGCGGAGTATCAGCAGGAGGAGCGGGCCGCGGCCTCCCAGGCGCTGTATCAGTCCTATCTCGATCAGCTTCCCGGCGGGGACGAGGGCTTTGAGCCGGAGGAGCGGAGCCAGGCTGTCGATGAGGAAGGGGTAAAGCTCTATCGGCCGAAAAGCGCCATAGCGGCCATGGAGGAAGAGGCCCGGGAGTATGTGTCCCGCCGGATGATGGGCGAGAGCGCCCCGGAGCCGGAGCCTTATCACGAGGCGGGGGAGAGCTCTACCCAGTGGGAGGACAGCCAGGCCGATAATGGGGATGGAGACGAGCTGCCCTGGCCGGAAGACTTTTTAGACGGCGGCGCTGAGACAGCCCCGGCTGAGGAATACCCGGAAGATATTGAGATAGACGAGCGCTTTGTCCTCTCCGGCAGGAGGGAGGAGGCCGCCTATGACGGTGCGCCCCTGGACCTGGGACCCGAAGAGGACTATATACCCGCAAGCGAACCGGACTGGTCCCCCTCCCACTGGAGCGGGGATGAGGGCGAGAGCGGGGAGGAGCCGGAGACGGCCCCCGCCGAAGGGCGCGGCGGCCTTTTCGCCAGAATAAAGGCGGGCGGAAAGAAGCGGGGGAAAAAGAGCCGCCCCCTGAACGCGCCCCCCGCCCCGGAGCCGGAGGAGGAAGAGGACTATGCCTCCGCCTATACGGAGCCGGAGGACGGCCTGGGTGACTATGCTCCGGCCGGAGACTATGACTATTACGATGAAGACCTATCCGATGAATTGCCGGAGGACGACAGCTTCCCGAGCTTCAAGGAGTATGTCTTCGGCCTTGTCACAGGCTTTATCTTCCGTATAAAGGGCGCCGGGTCCAAGGCCGTGTCCGACACCATGGAGGATGATGACGAGGACCTGGGCACGGAGCTGAGCCCGGCGGCGGCGTCGAAATATTATGGCTCCTTTGTCCACTCGCTGCGGCTGCGCTTTCGCATCGTCCTGGCGCTGCTGCTCATAATGTGCTATATCTCACTGGGCCTGCCGCTGGCGGGTATGCTGAAGACCACCCAGGTCCAGGCCGCCATGTGCCTTGCCATCCAGCTCTGCATCATGCTGCTGAGCCTGGATATTGTGACGGGCTCTGCCATAAACCTGGCCCGGGGCCGCTTCGGGGCGGATTCCCTGGCGATCCTGGTCTGCCTGCTCACATCTATCGACGCTCTGGCCGTGGCTCTGGACGGCTTCGGAAGCCCTCACACGCCTTTGTGCTTCGCTTCCTCCCTAACTTTGGCCGCCGTGCTGCTCTCGTCGCTGCTGAGCGCCCGGGGGCTGCGAAAGGCCCTTCGTGTGCCGGCCATAGGCAAGCGGGCCTATGCCGTCACCGGGGAACCGGGGCTGAAGGGCAGCGGCATGACCCTGCTGAAATCCACCAGGCCCGCCGCCGGCTTTGTCCGCCGGGCGGAAGAGGCCGCCCCGGACGAGACCCTGTTTCTGAAGCTGTCCCTGCCGCTGCTGGCCCTAACCCTGCTGCTGGCGCTGATAGTCTGCTTTGTGAAAAAGAGCTGGGGTGACTTTCTCTATGTCTTTACCGCCCTGCTCATATCCGCCGTGCCGCTGACGGCGCTTTTGTCCTTTGCCCTGCCGTTCTTTGTGGGCTCCATGCGCATTTTCTCAAGCGGGGCGGCCATTGCGGGCTGGTCCGGGCTCTGCGATCTGGGCCAGACGAAAAATCTTATCGTCACCGACAGGGACCTTTTCCCCGAGGGCACGGTAGAGATAGACAGTATCCGCATTTTTGCCGACGCCCCTTCGGAGAAGATAATCTCCTATGCGGGCACCATGATAGCCGCCTCCGGCTCCAGCGTGGCCTCCTGCTTCGGGGAGCTTATGGAGAAAAACGGCTCAAGGCCCCGGCATGTGGAGAATTATGAATATCTCTCCGGCGGCGGCATGCGGGGCATCATAGACGGGGAAGTGGTGCTCTGCGGCAGCACGGACCTTATGCGCCTTATGAATGTGCGCATACCCTTCCGCCTGATAGACAAGACCACGGTGCTGCTGGCCATAGATGGGGTGCTCTACGGCATATTCAACATGAAATACAGCCCCCAGCCCCAAGTCAGGAAGGCCCTGGTCAGCCTTATGCGCTCCAACCGTCATCCGGTTTTTGCCATAAGGGACTTTAACGTGACCCCGGAAATGCTCCATCAGAACTTTGATGTGGCGACAGACGGCTATGATTTTCCCCCCTATGTGGAGCGCTATGCCATATCCGAGGCGGAATCCTCGGACAGGACCAAGATCGCCGGCGTTATCTGCCGCGAGGGCCTGGGGCCCCTGACCCATATGGCGGACACCGGGCGCAGCATGTATCTTGCCACAAGGATAAATCTGATTATAAGCATAGCGGCCGCCCTCAGCGGCCTTGCCCTGGTATTCATTAAATTCCTCACCGCCGGGGGTATCGGTCTGGGCCTGCTGTTGTTTTTCATGCTGCTCTGGGCTGTCCCGGTGGCGGTTATAAGCTTCCTGCTCAAGTTCTGAGACTCATCTGAAGCTCCCGGGGACCGGAGTCCCCGGGAGCTTCAGCCCATGAAAATATTCCCCGGTCTCCGCCGCCGAAAATTTTTCCCGGGAAAAGAAAATAAGTCTTGCATTTGATGGAACTTTGTGCTAATATAATCGGGCAGCAGAAATCCGGGTGTAGCGCAGTTGGTAGCGCGCTTGAATGGGGTTCAAGAGGCCGCTAGTTCGAATCTAGTCACTCGGACCATGCGAAAAGCCGCAGAGTATTGAAGGAACAGTACTCTGCGGCTTTTTTTGCGCGTTTGGGGTTGAATAAAAATGGCCTCACGATGTGCAAAGTTTTCTCCGGTTTCATATCTCGTTTCATATTAAGTCTGTTATTCTTCGCAGGTCTGCAAAGGAGACATCCTGATAATCGCGGAGCTGTGCAGTGGAGCTGTGGCCTATGAGCTGTAGTTTATCTCTGTCCGGGGCTGTTACGCGTTTCATGAGGGTCGCGAAGGTGTGGCGGCAACTGTGAGGCGAAAGACGGTGGCGGCCCTGGGCGTCTGTAGGATTGTCGATCCCCGCGGCTGCCAGCATAGTGTAAAAGCCCGCGCGGTATTTTGCTATGCTCATTTGCCCGCCGTCCCTGTCGGCGAAAACATAAGCCTCTGAGCAGCCAGTGAGCAGAGCCTCTATGTACGGCTGGATCTTAGGTGAGACTGTCACGGTCCTGCCGATACCGGCTTCCGTTTTGATACCGCCTTTGAAGGCCCGTTCCTTGGCGTTATAATCGGAGATCTGAAGCTGAAGGAGAGCAGAGGGCCGAAAGCCAAGATAACAATGGCAATATGCGTATATAGCAAAAACATCACCTGACTGCGCCAATTTCTGAATGGCTGCCAGTTCGTCGGGGGATAGTCCCTGCCTGCTGCCAGTGCCGTCAACATTGATGGATAGAAACTGCGCAGGGTTTCGGTCCTTGGGTATACAATTCCTCGGGATCCCGTATTTATACATCAGGCCGAGACAGGCGCGGGCATTTTCTCTGGTACGCCGCCCAAGCTCGGTATCATCAAGGCATTCTTGCAGGTCATCGATGTCAATATCGCTCATTGGTACGTTCCAGAGGGGTGAAAACAGCTTAAAGCCTGCCCGATAACAATTAAGGGTAGAGCGGCTTTTTTTATGGGTCGGTTCCCATTGATCGAATAATTCCATGAGGGTGATCTGCTCGCCTTTGCGGGCGGTATCAGTAGCAGCACTGCCGCGGACGCGTTCCGCTTTTGTTTTGGCGTTCATACAGGGCAGAGCGGCGAGGGCTTCAGTGCGGGTCTTAAAAGTGGAATTGGTGACTGTTATGCGCTTTTTTTTAGCCGGGGTACCGGGCGGAGAGCCTTCCGGCGGCGGCACGAGCCGATAACCAAGGGTCTTCTCAGCGCGCCACTTACCGTTTGGCAGCTTATAAACGGAGCCCTGTCCGTTGGCATGGACGCGTTTTCTGCGCGGCTGAGGCGTTTGCCGGCGGCCGCAGGCACAGCAATACTTAGCGCCGTCCGGCAAGACGGCACCGCACTTACGGTCAACACAGGTCACAGATTTTTCTCCTTTACTTCTCTGCGCCCAATATGTTATTATAAAAGGGCGCAATAAGGCCTTGTACTACACACGGTTTTGCGTTCACCGCTTTCGGAGGTTCCAGCTCCGGAGGCGGTTTTTATTATTTGTGTCCAAGGTGGGCACGTTTTATTTCTTTAGAGCTTTTCTGTTCTCACTTTCAATTTGCTTAATGCTTTTTTCAGGGGTAGGGAGATCTTCTGGCATTGTACCGCCTAATTCAGCAATAGTCTCGCGTACTTTTTTACCGACCTCATAATGCGTTCTGTTTGCAGCTGCCTTCCCCTGGATATTTTCGCGCCTGAGCTTTTCTTCAGTTTGTGTTGCGCGGAAAAGGTTCGCGGCAAGCTCGGTACTGCCCATATGGTCAAGTATATTCTGCTTATTCTCTAAACCTTTACGCTTATGTATTTCTTTGGCTCCGAGACCACCATAAAGTCCCTGATAACCTTTGTTCTGGAAAATTGCATGATCCCGAGGCTCTATCACGCCTGCATTATGTGCTGCGTCAGCCAATGCGACATTGTGCCGCTTCATTTCTCCGCGGATGGCTAAACGCTTCTGGTCTTCGGTGAGATCATTCGGGGCTTCATCCAATTCACGCTGGCGCGTCTTTATAGCAAAATAAGTTTGGCCGAGGGCGATCATCTCCTTGCGTGGATCGCCGTTCATAACGATCAGATAGCAGGCATAGCGAGAAAGCATATAATCTTCGACTTCGCGTTGAGCTCCTGATCCTACAG
>DBGBEC010000055.1:0-4754 GCA_048477415.1 Candidatus Limivicinus sp.
CCCCTATACCGAGGGGCTGATGCTGTCCATCCCCCGGCTGGACACCCCCGCCGGCACAAGGCTGGAGGCCATACCCGGGGCCGTGCCCCATCCCCTGGACCTGCCCAAGGGCTGCAAGTTCGCGCCCCGCTGCAAATACGCCACCGACAAGTGCCGCCAGGAAGAGCCGGAACTCGTCAGCGTGAGCGAAGACCAGCAGGTCCGCTGCTTCTACCCCCGGAAGGAGGACAGACATGGATAACAACAGAGAGCTCCTGCTGAGAATAAGCAATCTCAAGCAGTATTTCCCCCTGAAGAACGACCGGGTGGTCAAGGCCAACGACGGCGTCTCCATCGACATCTACAGGGGCGAGACCTTCGGCCTTGTGGGCGAATCCGGCTGCGGCAAGTCCACCCTGGGCCGCACCATACTCCAGCTCTATCACCAGACCTATGGCCGCACCATGTATTATGGCCGCTCCCTGGACGATCTGGCTCCCAAATATGTGCTGGACACCATCAAAAACCTCCCCAAGCTCAGAAGCAAGTGGAAAGAGCTTTCCGCCAAAAGGGAAAAGCTTGAGGCGGAGTATGCCGGTCTCAGCCAGGAGGAGCAGTATAAAAAGCATGCCGAGCTGGACCAGGCCAAAAAGCAGGAGGAGGACGCCCTTCTCAACATGGCAAAGCTGGTGGGCGGCTTCATAAGCGTGGAGGATCTCTCCCCGGTTATGGCCCTCTATGAAAAGGAATACGCCGCCTCTAAAAAGCTCACCGCTCTCAACGACAGCCGTCAGGACTGCCAGGTGGATGTGGACGACCTCGATTTTGCCCTTGCCCGGGCCAAAGAGTCCGGGAAAGACAGCGCCGGGCTTGAGGGCAAGCTCAGCGCCGCCAGGGAAAAGCTCGCCCGGGCCGAGGCGGACATAGCCGCCCAGCACAGCGAGATCGAGGCCATCCGCGGTGAGATAGACCAGCTTCGCGCCCAATACGCCGGCCAGCCGGACTTCGATAAATACGAGGCCTATCTGGACAAGGGCATAGACCTTGCCAGGCTGAGCTATAACGAGATGCGCCGGCTCCGCCGGGATATGCAGCTCATCTTCCAGGACCCCTATTCCTCCCTGAACCCCCGCATGAGCGTGGGCCAGATAATCAGCGAGGGCATGCTTGCCCACAAGCTGATAAAGAAAAAGGACGAGCGCATGCAGGAGGCGGTGCTGAAGGTCATGGACCAGTGCGGTCTCGCGCCCTATTTCCTCCACCGCTTCCCCCACCAGTTCTCCGGCGGTCAGCGCCAGCGCATCGGTATCGCCCGTGCTCTGGCCACCCACCCCAAGTTCGTGGTCTGCGACGAGGCGGTCTCCGCCCTGGACGTGTCCATCCAGGCCCAGATAATAAACCTCCTCCAGGACCTGAAGGCCCAGGAGGACCTGACCTACCTCTTCATAACCCACGATCTCAGCGTGGTCAAATACATTTCCGACAGGATAGGCGTCATGTACCTGGGCACCATGGTGGAGCTGGCCGACTCCGAGGAGATGTTCAAAAACCCCGTCCACCCCTATACTGAAGCCCTGCTCAACGCCATCCCCACCACCGAGGACGTGGGCGGCCGGGAGCTGGAGATCCTGGAGGGGGACATCCCCAGCCCGGTGGATCCTCCCAAGGGCTGCAAATTCCACACCCGCTGCGCCTACTGCACTGAGATATGCCGCCAGGTGGTGCCCGAGTGGGAGGAGGTCTCTCCCAATCACTTCGTGGCCTGCCACCACAAGCTCCACCGCGCGGAGGAAAAGAAGGGCTGACCCGGCGGAGTTTCCAGCCGGAGCCCCCAGCGGCGGGCTGATTCAGACCATATGACCGGGGCGGAAAGGAGCCCAAAGCCATGCTTTTTCAAAAACGGGTAGACCGGGCCCTGGATACCGCCCGGCATAAAGAGGCCGCCCGAAAGGACGGGGAAGCCGAGCCCGCCCTCCAGCCGGAGGAGCCGGAGCTCTCTGAGCTGACGGAGAAGGGCGACACCGCCGCTATGATTATCTCCGCCCTCCTCGTCTTCCTCCCAGCCGCCGCCGCAGCACTCCTCATCCTCGCCCTTGTGGGCTTTCTGATAGTGTGAGGGGCCCGCTGAAAGAAAAGAAACGAGCCGCAGCAGGATCGCTGCGGCTCGTTTTCTGCTTCTGCGCTTTTGCCTACTGCCGGACCCAGATCCCCTCCATTGCCATGGCCCGGCGGAGGGCGGGGACGTCGTTGTTGAAGACGGCGCCGGGCATGCCGCAATAGAAGGCGCCCTCAATGTTCGCCGGGGAGTCGTCCACGAAGAAGCACTCCTCCGGCTTTAGGTCGAAGTCATGGAAAAGCCTGCCATATATCTCTGTCTGGGGCTTTACAAGGCCCACGTCCGCCGAGATAAGGGTCCCGTCGAAAAAGCGGCTGCACGGGATAAGGGGCCAGTAATCGTGCTGGCGGAAGCTGGCGTTCGAGAGCAGGTATATACCGTAGCCCGCCTGCTTCAGCTCCTCAATGAGCTCGTACATCCCCTCCACGGGCACTATGGGCCGGTCCCACTGGTCCGTCAGGCTGTGTACCGCCGGGTGAAAGCGCTCCGGCAGGCGGGAGCATATGCTCTCGGCGGCCTGGCTCTCTGTCAGGCTGCCCCGGTCCATCCGGGCCCATTCCAGCGAGCGGAACACCTGGTTCATGAGCAGCTCCTCATCCTCCCCGAAAAAGCCCAGGCGCTGGATGAAAAGCCGCGGCGTAAATTGGAGCAGCACATTGCCCATGTCGAAAACGATGTTTTTTATCATCAGACTGTTTTTACCTTCCCTTTCATATGCCGTGACGCCGCAAGCGGAGCGCTCGCGCGCCCCCTTCAGCGCTGCTGTCCGGGGCGGAGGCACGGAAGCTACGAAGATTTTACGACCGCTTGAAAACAATGTCAACAGATTTGATCCGTCTCTCCCGTGATCTTGGCTATGATCTACATATAATGGGCAGGATATTGTTGCAGCTTCAACAAGAGAAATTGAAAATCTTTGCGTTTTACATAAAATACACCGCATTTTTTGGTAAAAATAACAGGGGATACGCGCAAAAACCAGCTCAAAAGCTCCTACAGTGGTCTCATCGGAAAACTTTGGCTGGATTTTTGGAAAAAACCTTGCAATTCCCGCGTTTTTCTGGTATTATATCAAGGCATTTCGCACGGGAGCGGACTTTTTCCCATGTGGCCTTATGGCTTGGGAGAAGGGGCGATGCCCCGGAGGAAAAACAAATTTATTTGGAGGAAATCAAATGTCAGTAGTATCCATGAAGCAGCTGCTGGAAGCCGGCGTCCACTTCGGACACCAGACCCGCCGCTGGAACCCCAAAATGTCCGAGTACATTTACTGCGAGCGCAACGGGATTTACATCATCGACCTTCAGAAGACCGTGAAGAAGCTGGAAGAGGCCTATGACTTTGTCCGTCAGCTCTCCGCCAACGGCCAGAACATCCTGTTCGTCGGCACCAAGAAGCAGGCCACCGACGCTGTCCGCGAGGAGGCTTCCCGCGTCGGCATGTTCTATGTGAACGCCCGCTGGCTTGGCGGCATGCTCACCAACTTCAAGACCATGCGCACCCGCGTCGACCGTCTGGCCCAGCTCAAGAAGATGCAGGAAGACGGCACCTTCGACATGCTGCCCAAGAAGGAAGTCATGAAGCACCTGGGCGAGATGGAGAAGCTGGAAAAATATCTGGGCGGCGTGAAAGACATGAAGAGGCTGCCCGGCGCTCTGTTCGTCGTTGACCCCCGCAAGGAGCACAACGCCATTGCCGAGGCCCGCAAGCTCCACATCCCCATCGTCGCCATCGTTGATACCAACTGCGACCCGGACGAGGTGGACTACGTTATCCCCGCCAACGACGACGCTATCCGCGCCATCCGTCTCATCTCCGCCACCATGGCCAACGCCGTGCAGGAGGGCCGCCAGGGCCAGGACGCCGAGGTAGAGGAAGTCCCCGCCGAGGCTGCCGAGGAATGATCCGCGTATCGCGCACAATAACAAGGCCTGGGGCAGGGGCGCTCCCCGCTCCGGGACAAATACAGGAGGAAAAGTAATATGGCATTTACCGCTCAGGATGTTAAGACACTCCGTGAGATGACAAACGTCGGCATGATGGACTGCAAGAAGGCCCTGACCGAGACCGGCGGAGATATGGACAAGGCCGTCGAGTGGCTCCGTGAAAAGGGCCTGGCCAAGGCCGCCAAGAAGGCCGGGCGCATCGCCGCCGAGGGCATGGCCTATGCCTCTGTCTGCGCCCAGTGCGGCGTAGGCGCTGTGGTAGAGGTCAACTGCGAGACCGACTTCTGCGCCAAGAGCGAGCTCTTTGTCGCCTTCGTGAAGGATATCTGCACCGTGGTCATCAAGGACGCCCCCGCCGATGTGGAGGCCCTTATGAACTGCAAGTACCCCGGCTCCGAGCTGACTGTGGCCGAGATCCTGCCCGAGAAGGTCATGTCCATCGGTGAGAACCTTCAGATCCGCCGCTTCACCCGCTTCGACAAGAACACCAGCGTGGCCTACGTTCACGCCGGCGGCAAGATAGGCGTTCTGGTGAACTTGGCTGTGGAGGGCGGCATTGACGCCACCGAGATAGGCAAGGACGTGGCCATGCAGATCGCCGCGCTCAACCCCCGCTTCTGGGACAAGAGCAGCGTGACCCAGGACGTGCTGGACGAGGAGAAGAAGATAGCTCTGGCCCTCATGGACCAGGACCCCAAGATGGCCTCCAAGCC
>DBGBEC010000056.1:0-1756 GCA_048477415.1 Candidatus Limivicinus sp.
GTACTGGGCCCATCCGCCCCAGTACATGCCCGACAACTGCAACCTGGAGTATGTTGAGCACATAAAGAAATTCACGGACAAGCCCGTGGTCTGCGCCGGCCGCATGGATCCGGTGAAGGCCGCCGAGGAGATAGCCGCCGGCCGTCTCGACGCTGTGGCTATCGCCCGCCAGAACCTTGTTGACCACGAGTGGGTACATAAGATAATGGAGGGCCGCCAGGACGAGATCAAGCCCTGTATCCGTTGCCATAACGGCTGCTTCAATTTCTCCAAGTATAAAGGGACCTCCAACCTCCAGCATCTGGACGACTCTCTCCATCTTGGCCGCTGCGCCCTGAACCCCACCACCATGCAGCACAACAAGTATAAGATAGTCCCCACCAGAAAGCCCAAGAAGGTAGCCATAATCGGCGGCGGCATAGGCGGCATGGAGTGCGCCCTGGTGCTGCTCCAGCGTGGTCACACCCCTGTCATCTTTGAAAAGAGCGGGGAGCTGGGCGGCCTGTTCCTCACCGCCTCCGCCATGAGCTTCAAGGAGAACGACAAGGAGCTCCTCCGCTGGTACATCAGAGAGATCGACAAGGCCGGCGTTGAAGTCCACCTGAATACCGAGGTCAACGACCTTGGCACCCTCCGCGGCTTTGACGAGATAATCGTGGCCAGCGGCTCCGTGCCCAGGACCATGCCCACTATCCCCGGCTTTGAAAAGTGCCTCACCTTCACCCAGCTCCTCAAGGAGCAGTACCAGGTGGGAGACAAGGTCCTCTTCATCGGCGGCGGCCAGTCCTCCTGCGAGGCGGCCTACGACCTTATCCTCCAGGGCAAGCACCCCATCATCGTGGAGTATGCCAACGACCTTATCGCCGCTCAGGCTACCTGCCTTGCCAACACCTCCTACCTCCGCGACGCCATGGACTACCACAAGGTGCCCGTGTATCTGGAGTCCACCGTCACCGCCATCAGGGACGGCTCCGTCACCGTGAAGAACGTGAAGACCGGCGAGAGCTTCGAGGTCGAGTGCGACAATGTGGTCAACGGCATCGGCTTTGTCCCCACCCCCGTGGGCGGCAAGACCAACAAGGCCTACCGCGTGGGCGACTGCGTTGCCATCGGCAACCTCCGTACCGTTATCTGGCGCGCCTGGGACGTCTGCATGAAGATCTGATCCCCCAAAACAAAAAAGCAATATTTAAAAGGAGACGCTTCCCGGAAGCGTCTCCTTTTTATACTGTCAAAAAACTATAGGCAAAGGTGAAACGAGCAGCAAAGCGGGGGAGCACGAGGGGGCCGCAGGCCCCTTGCTCGCCTTGCCGCGGATAGCGTTTCCGTGCCGCGTGAGCGGCCCGAAAACGCTGCGGCTGCGGAAATTGCGTGTCGCCTTCATCTGCCGCAGGCAACGGCGACCCGCAATTCTCGTGATACGATCCCCGCCAGCAATAAGCCTGATCGATCGTTACCAATACCAAATCAAAGCCCAGCGCATGCGGGCTTGATTTGGATAAGGAAGAAGGAGCCGACGGATATGCAGCTTGGGGCAAAGGCCACAAGCGGAATGAAGTCGGCTTCTTCTGACGTTGCCGTGCCGGAGGGAGTTTTGACGCAGTTATGCCTTGCGAGAGGGTTATATAGAGCAGCAAGGGATTGAAGCGTCGTGTTTCGGGCAGCAGTTACCCGACTTCTGCCGCTACTCCCTCTCGCCCCCGTATCTCCAAATCACAGCCCAGCGAATCGGGTTTGATTTGGATAAGGAAGAAGG
>DBGBEC010000057.1:0-3193 GCA_048477415.1 Candidatus Limivicinus sp.
ATGGGTGTGGGTGCCCCAGACCGCGCTGGCACGGCCGTCCAGCATGAAGCCCATGGCCCGTTTTTCGCTGGTGCCCTCGGCGTGAAAATCCACCAGTATTATTTTTTCCTTTATCTCGTCCATGTATCCCCCGGCGATGACGAAGGGATTGTCCGTGTTGTTGTCCAGGGTGAAGCGGCCCATAAGGTTCAGCACGCACACATCACCGAAGCTGGTCTCATACACTCCTATACCCCGGCCCGGGCATTGAGGGCCGAAGTTTGCCGGCCGGAGTATGCGGCGGCGCTCGTCCAGATAGGGGCGAAGCTCCGTCCGGGTCCAGGTGTGGTTGCCCAGGGTGATAACGTCCGCCCCGGCCCGGAATATCGCGTCTGCCTGGCGTGGCGTTATGCCCACTACGTTGGCATTCTCCCCGTTTACCAGGGTGAAGTCTATATCATTGTCCCTTTTAAAGGGTTTTAACCTCTTTTCAAGGTATTCAAGCCCCGGTTCGCCGCAGACGTCTCCCACAGCCAGTATGCGCACCTTCATCCCCATGCCTCCAACATCTCTGAGCCGCAGCCTGTGCCCCCCGCCCCAGCGGGACGGGGGCCGGGCTCAGGCGCGGACCATTTTTCCGCTTCGCTTTGATAAACCATCAAAAACAGCATAAAATCGTTCTTTGTTATTTTACCACACGGGCCGTCAAACTATCAACGGCATATATGTTAAGCTTTTGTTTCGTTTTGGCCCTTCTTCCATTTTTTCCCGGAGATCAGAGGGAAAAAGCTGCGCATAATAGGCATGTAAGCTCTCCCAAGGCGGAGAACGACAAAAAAAGAAAAGGAAGGCGTTACCATGAACAAGAAAAATCTTTACGCCGGTATAGGCATCGGTCTCGCGGCCTGGGGCTGCGCTGCGCTGATCATGAAGCCCAGAAAGAAAAAGCATGTGAGCTCCGCGGTAGGCAAGGCCCTGAAGACCATGGGCGAGATGGCAGACTCCATATCTGACAGTATGGGCTGGTAATTTCCCGGGAAAAACAAAAAATTTCATTTAACCCCTTGCATTTTATTCCAGTCTGTGCTAATATATCAAAGCTTTGATAAATGCGCCGTTAGCTCAGCTGGATAGAGCGTCTGGCTACGGACCAGAAGGTCAGGGGTTCGAATCCCTTACGGCGTGCCAAAAATCGACATCCTTCGTTAGAGGTATGTCGATTTTTGTTTTATCACTATCCGCTTTTCGGCAAAAGCTCTGGGAAATTGCTCAGAACGGCAATTTTCCAGAGCTTTCTGTCCCTGCGGACTTTTAAAAGCCTGTTCCGGGGCGGGTCCGCTTTACAGGGCGGCTTTGGTCCCGCTATATCGCGTCCGCTATCTCTTTCAGATACCGGGACAGGGCGTCCTTCCAGGGGGGGAGGGGGCTGAAGCCGTTTTCCTTCAGGCAGGAGGTGTCCAGCCTGCTGTTTGAGGGGCGCTTGGCCTTGGTGCAGGTATACACCTCAGTTGGGATGGGGACTACCCGGCTCTTGAGCCCGGCCTGAAGGAAAATTTCCCGGGCAAAGTCGTACCAGCTTATGTATTCCCCCTCGTTGGTGGCGTGATAGCAGCCGTAGCTCCGGCTCTCTATCATCTCGCATATCAGCCGGGCCAGGTCCCGGGCATAGGTCGGGCGGCCGATCTGGTCGTCCACTACATAGACCTCTTTGTGTTTTTTCCCGGCGTTTATTATGGACCTAACGAAGTTTCCCCCGTTGATACCGAACATCCAGGAGGTGCGCAGGATAAAAAAGCTGTCCAGATTTTCCCGCAGTACCTGCTCTCCCTCCAGCTTGGTGCGGCCGTAAACGTTCAGGGGGCCCAGGTCGCCGTCCTCCGGCCGATAGGGCTGGTCTCCCCGGCCGTTGAAAACATAGTCCGTGCTCAGGTAAAGCATTTTAAGGCCCAGCTTGCCGCAGGCCAGGGCCAGATTCTCTGTGCTGTCCACATTCAGGGCCCGGACAGCGGCCAGATTTTCCGCCGCCTCGGCCGATTCCACATTGGTCCAGGCGGCGCAGTGGATAAGGGCCTCGGCCCCGCTGCCCTCAAGGGCTCTCAAAACCGCCTCTCTGTCCTTCAGGTCCAGGGAAACATAGTTTCCGGCTATGCCCGCCTCTTCCGGCGGGACGCTGCCGCTGGCTATGCAGTCATGCCCCCGCTCTGTCAGGCTCTTTCGCAGCTCGTGGCCCAAAAGCCCTCTTGCGCCGGTGACAAATACCTTCAAAATAAGCCCCTCCTGTCTATCTTTCCGGGGCCGCCCCGGAGGCGCGGCCTTTCAGACCTGGGCGAAAAGGGGCAGGCGCCTGTCCTTCTCGCTGATTATGAGCTCTCCGGCCTGGGGCCACTGTATGGCCAGGTCCGGGTCGTTATAGATTATGCCGCCCTCGTCGCCGGGATGGTAAAGATCGTCGCAGAGATACGAAAACTCCGCCTCGGGGCTCATCACCAGAAAGCCGTGGGCAAAGCCCCGGGGAATGAGGAGCTGGCGCTTGTTCTCGCCGGAGAGCTCAATGCCGAACCAGCGGCCATAGCAGGGGCTGTCCCGGCGCAGGTCCACTGCCACATCGAAGACCTGGCCCCGGAGCACCCGCACGAGCTTTGCCTGGGGATGCTCCCGCTGAAAGTGCAGGCCCCGCAGGACCCCTCTCACAGAGGCGGACTGATTCTCCTGAACAAAGTCGTAGAAAAGCCCCGCCTCCTGAAAGGCGGCCTTGTTATAGCTCTCCATGAAATAGCCCCGCTCATCCCGGTGGAGCTTCACATCCACCACGAGAAGGCCGGGAATGCCGGTCTCTGTAAAGCTGAAATTACTCATCTTCCTTTAAACCCTCAGCGCCCGCCGCTCTTCCTCCAGGGCCTGGACATACTGTTCCGGCTCCCCGTAGAAATCAAGGAGCATAGCGGCAAATTTATCGTGCACCCCGTGCTTGGCGGGGGCCTGGACAATGTTCATGCCCGGATTGTGGTTGCCCTCGATAAGCTCCAGGCGGCCCTCCGGCAGGATGGCCACATCCCAGCCCACCACCCGAAGGAAGGGCAGGGTCCCCGCCGCCCGGCGGCAGAGCTCCTTCACCTCGTCCCAGCAGGGTATGCGCTGGCCCTTGAAGGGGCAGCCGGTCATGGGATGGAGCCGGTGATAGTTTCCACACTCGTCCAGGCCGTCGGTGATTATC
>DBGBEC010000058.1:0-2191 GCA_048477415.1 Candidatus Limivicinus sp.
GTCCAGCAGGGTGACGATAAACTTCATCCTCCTGTGCCTGGCTACCAGGCCCCGCTCGATGATCGTCTGCACAAAGCTCACATCGATGTTGCCCCCAGACATCACGCAGACCACCCGTTTGCCCTTCACGTCTATCCGCCCGTTCAGGACCGCCGCTACAGACGTGGCCCCCGCAGGCTCCACTATCTGCTTGCAGCGCTCCATCAGCAGGAGAATGGCATCGGCGATCTCCGTGTCAGACACAGTGACTACCCCGTCGGCATAGCGGTTTATAAGTTCCACGCTTATGTCTCCCGGTGCCTTCACGGCGATGCCGTCCGCGATGGTGACGGCGCTCTCGGTGCTGCACAGGCTCTTTTCTGCGAAGCTTTTGGCAATGGCGTCTGCCCCCTGGGCCTGGACGCCATAGACCTTTACCCGGGGATTTATCTGCTTTACCGCCGCGGCGACTCCCGCCAGCAGTCCGCCGCCCCCGGCAGGCAGCACGATGATGTCAACATAGGCAAGATCAGACAAGATCTCCAGACCCAGAGTGCCCTGTCCGGCGATCACCTCAGGATCGTTATATGGATGGAGGAATTTGGCCCCCTCCTCACGGCATATGCGTATGGCCGTCTCATAGGCGTCGTCATAACAGTCCCCGGACAACAGCACCTTCGCCCCATAGCCCTCTGTAGCCTGGACCTTGGCAAAGGGAGCGGCCTTGGGCATGACTATCGTGGCCGGTATGCCGAATTTCTTCGCCGCGTAGGCCACGCCCTGGGCGTGGTTCCCGGCGGAGGAGGCCACCACCGGGCAGCTTTCCCCGGCCTCTATCATGGCCGCTATCTTGTTGCAGGCCCCTCTTATCTTGAACGAGCCTGTTTTTTGCCGGTTCTCGCATTTCAGATATATCTTGCCGCCGGTCATGTCCGAAAACGTGGTGGACAGATCCAGCTCTGTGTGGTGGAGTATGGGACGCAGCCGCTCCGCCGCCTTTTCGATGTCCTTCAGTTCAATGTTCAAGGCTATCCCTCCCTTTTCATAATTAAATTTTAACCCAAATCCCCGGTTTATTCAACAAAAATCCGCCCGTCCACAGATCTTTTTGAAAATATTCCCAGCCGAAGTCAGGCGGGCCCCTAATTTGAGCGTTGCAGACCGTCTGGGCCGAATACTGCAAGAAAAACGGTGCAATGTATGCTTTGCCGGGTGCTTTTTTCCAATATGATCACAGTGTCTGGAAAAATAAGGAAGATAAGCTTGAAAAAAGCCGCAAATAATGCTATATTACAGTTGATTTACTGCGAACATACCAGTGCCAGGCTCCTGGCAGAGCGGGCAGAACAGAGGTTTTTGGATGAAAAAGAATGAAAAGAACAAGGCAAAGCCTTATATATTGCACACGGTTCTTTTTGTGCTGCTTGACATAGTGCTTATAAACGCGGCCGCCTTTCTGGCGCTGCTTATCCGCCACGAGTTCTCCTTTGATGCGCTCAGAGGGACGGTTTATCTTGAAGTGATAAGGGTGAACGCCCTGCCGGGCACTGTCGTGTCCCTCGTGGCTTTCTTTGCCCTCCATGTCTACAGCAGCATGTGGGAGTTTGCCGGCGACAGGGAGCTTTTTGACCTGGGCCTTGCGTCCGTCGCGGCGGCGGTGCTGTATCTTATAAGCGCTTTTTTGCTTGAATACCGCCTTCCCAGAAGCTTTCCATTCCTTTTCACCATGGTGCTGTTCCTGCTTGCCGCCGCATCCCGGCTCGTCGTCAGGCTTTTGATGAGCCTTAAATGGGGTACGAGCCTGCGGGAGCTGCACCGGGTCAGGGATAAGAAACGCACCATGCTCATCGGCGCCGGGGCCGGCAGCGCCATGGCTATCAAGGAGTTTTCCACCAGCCGCAACTCCATGAACCAGGTCGTCTGCCTCATCGACGACGACAGGAGCAAACACGGCCGCCGGATACGCGGCGTGAAGGTCGTGGGCGGCAGGGAGGCTATCGACTATGCCGTCAAAAAGTACAAGGTGGAAGAGATCGTTTTCTGTATCCCCTCCGCCCCTGCCTATATAAAAAACGAGATCCTTGAAATTTGCAGCGCCACCGGGGTCAAGCTGAAGACCATGCCAGCCCTTGCCCAGATAGCAAATGGTGAAATATCCATAAGCCAGCTTCGTGACGTGAGTATAGAAGACCTTCTGGGCAGGACCCAGGTC
>DBGBEC010000059.1:0-9953 GCA_048477415.1 Candidatus Limivicinus sp.
CAAATTGTCTGAACAAATTCAATAGCAAAGGGGAAAAATGCCGGTTTTTGTTGAAGTGGACCAGCCTGCGCCGGGCCTTGGACTGGGGATACGAGCGCGGTGAAACGGACTTCGGCCCCGGCAAAACAGAAGTTTCGCCGGGGCCTTGGGTATTTCGCTTCTTCCTTATTCTGTTCTCAGAGCCTCCACCGGGTCCTTCTTGGCGGCAAGGCCCGAGGGGATAAGCCCCGCCACAAAGGTCAGCAGGACGCTTATTATCACCAGAGACACCCCGCCCACCCAGGGCAGACTGGAGTTTATGGAATATATCCCCGTCAGGTCGTGGACGATGACGTTGATGGGTATGTTCAGCAGCAGGGTCATTAAAATGCCAATGACGCCGGCGCTGAAGCCGATTATAAAGGTCTCGGCGTTGAACACCCGGGAAACATCCTTCTTTGAGGCGCCTATGGCCCGGAGTATGCCTATCTCCTTGGTGCGTTCGAGGACGCTTATATAGGTTATGATCCCTATCATGATGGAAGAGACCACGAGGGAGATGGCTACAAAGGCAATGAGCACATAGCTTATAACGTTTATTATGGTGGTTATTGAGCTCATCAGCACGGCCACGATGTCCGTATAGCTTATCTGCTCCTCCGTCGTGACGCTGTCGTTATAGTTTTGTATGGCGGCGGCTATGTTGTCCTTGTCCTCGAAGCTGGAGGCATAGAGGTTTATGCCGCTGGGGCTGTCCAGGTCCACATAGCCCAGCTTTTTAAGACTGTCCTTGAAGCTGCTCTCGGAATACACGGGGGGCATGGCGTTGTCGTATATCCATACATAGTCCTCCTCTTCCAGGGCCAGCAGCCGGAAATCTTCGGCCAGTTCACTGTCGGGCAGGTTATTGTAAAGAGCCTTCATCTGAACGGCGTACTGCTCTTTCACCTGCTGGCCTATCATCTGACCCACATACTTGAACAGGGTATCGTCGTCCATCTGCTGGAGCATGGAGGAATACTCGGGATAGTAGTCAAGGACCATGTTCTCGATATCGCCCCTGTCCATGTCCTCCATCTGCTCGTCTATGAGCTCTTGGACATAGTCCTCCTCCGGCTCGGCCATGAAGGTGACGTATACCTCCGCCAGCTCCTCATCTGTCGCGGCGGCGATATAGTCCCGGGCAGCCTGTTCCTTTTTGCTGTTTGTAAGGGCCTCGTCCTCGCCGTCCAGGAAGGGCAGGCCGGAAAACACGTCCGTCTCCGGCGCTTCAAGCTGCGCCTTCACAAGCTCCTTGCTCTCGGCCTGGGTCATTATGTGCTCCACCAGGGCATGGGTATAGCCGATGGCCCCGGTCATCATGCCGGAGACCGCGTCCTCGTTCTGTCGGATCACGCCCACTATTTTTATCTCAAGGCCGTTATCGTAAAGGGTGCGCAGGCCCAGCTCCTCGGCGGAGAGGTCAATATATTCCCCGCTCTGCTGGTCATAGCTGTACTCGTCCGCGGGATAGATGTATCTGAAGCTTTTGCCGCATATCTCCTCATAGCTCCATTTCTCGGTCTGGGTCTCCACAGTCTCCTGGGCCATGAACGACTGCATATCCCCGGCTATGCTGCTGTTGGACTTGAGCCCCAGGGCATAGAGGACCATGTCGGATATCTCGTTATTGCTGTTTACCACGAGGATGGCCTCGTCATAGTTTTCGGGCCACTTGCCGTAGAGCAGGTCATACTGCTCCTTCAGCAGGGGGTTCACCGCCTCGCCGTGCTCTCCGGGCAGCATCTCCTGCCAGACATTGGCCACCGCGTAATAGGAGCCGTAGGTCTCGAAAAAGGAGCTGTAGTCCCCGCCGTAGGTGGCGCTCATGGTGTTCTCCAAAAGCTCCACGATGTCGGTCTTTACTATGTTGCCGTCCACATCCTCGGCGTATATGTTCATATCCATATCATATGAATACTGGACGGAGCTTATATACTGGGATATCTCGCTCCCCTCGGTCTCGATATACTCCTTGAAGGCCTTCAGGTCGTTCGTCTCCTTGTCGGCGGAGATCATGGAGTTCATCAGGTCATACATAATGGTGCTGGAGTACACGGCGTCGTTCTCGTGCTTGTTCTCCGCCGCCTCCGCGTGGACGCCCATGAGCGAGCTCATCATCCCCGTCATGTCCACGCTCTCGGCCTGTATGCTTATGGGATAGCTGGACAGGGTGTCCTTCTGTATCTTATCTATATAGTTTTGTATGCCGTTCGACAGGGACATTATAAGGGCGATGCCTATGATCCCTATGCTGCCGGCAAAGGCCGTCAGGATGGTACGGGCCTTTTTGGTCATCAGGTTATTCGCCGAAAGGGACATGGCGGTGAGAAAGCCCATGGAGGGTTTTTTGCCCATGGCCTTGGGGCCTTCCTCCCGGGTCCCGGAGGAGTAGGGCGCGCTGTCGTCGGTGATAAGGCCGTCTTTCAGGCGGATTATCCTGCTGGCGTAGTCCTGGGCGAGCTCCGGGTTATGAGTTACCATGATGATGAGCTTGTCCGCGGATATCTCCCGGAGTATGTCCATTATCTGGATAGACGTGTCCGAGTCGAGAGCGCCTGTGGGCTCGTCGGCCAGGAGAATATCCGGGTCGTTCACAAGAGCCCGGGCGATAGCCACCCGCTGCATCTGGCCGCCGGACATCTGGTTGGGCTTTTTGTTTATCTGGTCCCCCAGGCCCACCTTCTCAAGGGCCTCTATGGCACGGGCCCGCCGCTCCGCCGGGGCGACGCCGGACAGGGTCAGCGCAAGCTCCACATTGGACAACACGGTCTGGTGCGGTATAAGGTTATAGGACTGGAAAACGAAGCCTATGGAGTGGTTCCTGTAGCTGTCCCAGTCCCCGTCGGTAAAGCTCTTTGTGGATCTGCCGTTTATCACCAGGTCCCCGGAGCTGTACTGGTCGAGGCCGCCGATAATGTTCAGCAGCGTGGTCTTGCCGCAGCCGGAATGGCCCAGGATGGCCACAAACTCGTTTTCACGAAACTCCAGGCTTATCCCCTTCAGGGCGCTTACCATGGAGTCTCCCGCCACATAGTCTTTCTTGATGTCTTGTAATTTAAGCATTATATCCCCTTCTGTGACAACAATTTATTGACATCTCGGTGGATATGAGGTAAAATAGCTGAGCTGTCAACAGACATGCTTCCGTAGCTCAGCAGGATAGAGCATCCGCCTCCTAAGCGGAAGGTCGCGCGTTCGAATCGCGCCGGGAGTGCCACCAGGCAGGGCCTGGAGCCGATTCGCGCTCCAGGCTTTTGTTTTGCCCAAAACGCCATGTCCGCGGCTGTGTTTTCGCCTCCGTGCCAGGGTCTTACCTCAAATCGAGTATCGCCTATTTTAGCACGGCATTGTAAATTTGTCTTCAATTCTTAAAACTTTTAATCGACTGTTCATATTTCCCCAGTTCCCCGCCCGGCAAAGAAAACAGCTCCCTTCTAAAGGGAGCTCAGATGGAAAATACTGTGGCTTGATTTGTGGCCGCGGCTGCGTATATGATGGGGGCGAGGTGTTTTGAATGAAGCTTGTTCCGGTTTTTCGCCGCATGCTGGCCATGTGTCCCCAGGCCTGGTACATATTTATACGGGGGATACAGCTATGCTGTGCGCTGCTGCTTTTGGCCTTTGTGCTGCTGCTTGAATGGGGCGGGAGCATGTGCGGAGGCTATGAGCTGTATATGACGGCCCTCTCGCTCATGGAGACCGGCCAGGCCCTGCTGCTTATAACGGTCATATTCTCAGCCTGTATAGAGGACCGTCAAAGCTGAAGGGCAAAGAATTCCTCCCGGCTCATAAGGGCGTTGAGCACGTCCAGCAGGGCCTCGGCGCTCATATGCTCCGGCAGTTTTAGGCTTTGCAGCAGGGCGGCCCGCTTTTCCCGGCTGTTTTCCCGGCCGCTCAGGCCCCGGGCGTACATGTCCGCCTTGCTTATCCGCCGGGCGGGGGCCGGGGCGCTCTCGCCGTCTATCGTGGCCCCGGCCCGGCGCAGCGCCTCAAGAAGCAGCTCAGGTCTCATGCCCTCAACGCCCAGTTTTCCCTCCCTGGAGGCCTTCCGCTTCCGCCGTTCCTTCCCCATTATGTCCGGAATATAGGCATGCTTTACAAGGGAGGGCTCTACCCAGGAGCGGATCCGGTTCCTTATCACGAAACCCGCCCCGTCAGAGTCGGTCATGACTATAAGGCCCCGGGCCCGGGCGAGCCGCCGCAGAAGCTCCCGCTTCTGGCCGTCGTTGAAGATCCCGAAGCCGGAGGTCTCGATTATAACCGCGTCCACCACCTGGCTCAGGCTGTTTTTGTCGTAACGGCCCTCCACCACTATAACTTCCTTAACGCTGTGCATATGTCTCCCCCGCCGCTATGCGGAAAACCGCCTCTTTCAGCAGCTCCCTGTCGTCCTGGGCGCTGCTTTTTATTTTCTGGTCCGTCTCCGCGCATATCTCCACCGCCCGGATAAGCTGGGTTAGAGTGAAGCCCCGGGCGGAGTTTATGAGCTTGTTCGCCACATAGTCATATTTTATATTGCACAGCTCCATAACATATTTTGCCCCCAGGCCCTTCTCTATGCTCAGCCTTGCGGCGTAAAGCCTTCTCATCTGCTGGCCGATGAGGGCCAGGATGGGGATGGGCTCGTTATTTTTATCCGCCAGGAGCTCGGCCAGGACCGAGGCGGCGGTATTGAATTTTTTCTGGGCGATGTAGTCCGTCATGTCGAAGATAACGGCCTCGGGGATGTGGTTCGCCACCGCCTCCACGTCTGAAAGGAGGACCTTGTCCCCCTTGGCGTAGGCGGCGATCTTCTCTATCTCCGGGATAAGGCCGCTCATGAGCTCGCCGCTTACGAAGATAAGGCGCTGGGCTGCCTCCAGCTCTATGCCCTTGCCCGCGGCGGCGAAGCGGCGGATGATCCAGTCGATCAGCATGCTCTGCGACTGGCGGGTGAATTTAAGCTCCCGGGCCAGGGCCCTTATGCTTTTCACTGACTTCAGTCTGCCGTCCGGCTCAAACTGGCCGGCCTGGACGAAGACCACCGTGCAGTATTCCGGGATGTCGGAGAGGATGGAGAGTATCCTGTCCCCATCCTTGAGCTTGTTTATATCCACGTCCCGCAGCTCTACAAAGCTCCGGCCCGTCAGAAAGGGCAGGGCGTCCACCGCCCCGGCGAGCTGCTCCGCCGGGAGCTCGGGCCCGTCAAAGCGCCTGTAGCTGAAGCTGTCCTCCCCCTCGGGGAGGCAGAGCGCCTTGAGCTGGCCCAGATACTGCTCCCGCAGATAGTCCTCCGGCCCCCAGAGCAGATACAGCCTCTGGGGCCCCTCCGCCTTAAGCTGCCGCAGGGCGGCGGAATAGTTCAGTTTTTCTTCGTCACGGCTGTTTTTCCTTGCCATCGTCATTACCTATCCATATCTCCACGGTCCCGTTCAAGTCGGTCCTGTAGATATTATATCCGTATGCCTGCAAACGTTCAAGTGTTTCGTGTGTGGGATGGCCATAGCTGTTGTAGCCCACGCTTATGACGGCGGTCTCGGCGCCGATCCCGCCCAGCAGCTCGCCGCTGCTTGAATAGCGGGAGCCGTGGTGCCCAACGATGTAAAGCTCCGCATCCTCTATCCTCTGCCGCTCTATAAGCTCGCGCTCTGCGGACTTGGGCGCGTCTCCGGTCACGAGCATGTCATAGCCGCCGAAGCTCGCCAGGGCCATGATGCAGCGCTCGTTCTCGTCCCCCTTTTCCCCGGGCTCAAAAAGCTCCAGGCTGAGGGGGCCAAGCTCCTCCCGCCGGTCATCCATCAGATATTCCACCTGGGTCCCGTGGCTCCGGGCGCTTGTAAGGATCTCCTCCAAAAGCCCGTCATCGTCGTTCGGGCTTTCAGGTATTATCATCCGCTCCACCTCCACCAGCTCCATCAGGGCTGTCACACCGTTGGCGTGGTCCGCGTGAAGGTGGGTCAGCAGCAAAAGCTCGAGCCGGTCTATGCCCCGCTTTTTAAGATAAGCCCCCGCTGTCTCCCCGGCGTTTTTCAGGGTACCGGTGCCGCCGCAGTCTATCATCACGGCGCCGTCCCGGGAAATAAGGCTTATACACTGGCCCTGGCCCACGTCCAGCACCGAGATGAGCCCCTCGCTTTCCCCCGGAAGCCTCCTGTCCGCCCCGAAAAGCAGCGCCAGGCACAGCAGGGACAGCGCCGTCGGGGCGATAAGCTTATACCTGAGCTTCACCCGGCTGAAGGCCCACAGGGCAAAGAAAGCATAGCACAGGCCTATCCAGGCCGCGTCCTGCCAGTTTTCAACATACAGCCCCGAGAAGGGCAGGCCGGACACCAGCCCCGACAGGGCGAAGATATACCTTGCGCAGATGGCCGCGGGCCAGGCCAGCAGGCAGCCCAAGGCCGGTGACAGCGCCCCCAGGGCGCAGGCCAGGAGCCCGCCGCAAAAGCAGAGAGACACCGCCCAAAGCCCCAGCACATTTGTGATGACCGACAAAAGGGATATATAGCCAAAGTGTATCCCCATGAGCGGCATGGTAAAGGCCATAACGGCAATGGAGCTTGCCGCAATGCCCAGGATATATCTGAGAAAGCCGCCCAGCGCCCCGCCCGAAAGCTTTGCTGTGAAGAGGCGGTTCAGCCGCTCAGCAAAGCACATTATGCCCGCCATGGCCCCAAACGAGAGCTGAAGGCTGACGCTGGCGGCGGCATAGGGGTTTAAAAACAGGATAAGCCCCAAAGCGGCGGAGAGGGAGGTCAGTGCGTCGTTTTCACGCCGGAGCACCGGAGCCATGAGCAGAAAGCTCTGCATTATGCCGGCCCTCACAGCGGAGTGGCTGGCCCCCGTCATGAACACGAAGAGCCATACAAGGCAAAGGCACAGCAGGGAGCCCCGCCTCGTCTTTCCCAGCAGGAGCTGGACAAAGCCCACCAGAAAGGCGATGTGCATACCCGACACCGCCACGACATGCATAAAGCCGGAGCGGCTCATGCTCAGCCTCAGGGCCTGGTCCTGGTAAAACTCCGTCCTGTCTCCAAGGAGCAGCGACTTCATGAACGGGGCGGCGTCCGCCGGGAAAAGCTCGTCCGCCAGAATGCTCAGCCGCCGGTTCAGTTCAAGGGGCAGAGCGCTTATGCCGGGGCCGCCCCCGCCGATCTCGGGCGTGGACTTCAGGCTGATCCGCAGATAGATGTCTCTGGAGTTATAATAGTCATAGTCCTGGCCAAAGCGGACGTCCGCCGGGCTGAGCTTTCCGCTGAAGCTAAGGCTCTGCCCGGGCAGGGCCTGCTGAAGCTCCATGCTGCCGTCGTATATAATGGCCTCCATCCTGGGCAGGCCCTCGGTCTGGAGCAGCACCCGGCCGGAGCAATAGTCGTCATACACCATTGGATATTCCAGCAGGCAGGCGGAGAGCTCCATCGTCCGGCCCTCAAGCTCCTTTGCCGGAAGGCTGAAGCGGAGATAGTGGACGCCGAAGGAGACCAGGCCGAAGCTGAGCGCCAAAAGGGATATGACCATCCCCCTCAGCCGCTTTTTCCGCATAAGCAGCAGCCCAAGCCCCGCCAGGGCGAACAGCGCCGCAAGCCAGGGCAGCGAGCCCAGTGGCAGTATGTAATTTGCCGCGAAAACCGCCGCGGAGAAAGACAGGCACGCTGTCGCAAGCTTTCTCACCGCTATCCCCCCTTTGCTCACACACGGCGGCCTATCGGCCGTAATAGATGAGCATGCTCAGCTCCGCCCGGGTCTGGCCGATATTCAAATAGCTGTGCGGCTGGTCTGCGGGAAAGCGGACAGCGTCTCCCTCCGAAAGGCGGAAAGCCCCGTCGGCAAGGGATATCTCCACCTGGCCGGAAAAAACCGTTATATATTCCTCAGAACCCTTCAAATGGGGCTGGGCTTCAAGGCTTCCCCGGGGCTCTATAACTATGCGGTAGGTCTCGAAAAGGGTCTTTTCATCAAAGGGGAAGACCGGGTAGTTAAGATACCTGCCCTCATCCGCCTTCAGCGGCTTCATTTCCTTTCCGCGCAGCAGGCGGACCCCGTCCTCCTTCCGCTCCACCAGGGAGGTGAATGACACCTTATATCCGTTGGCGATCTTCCAGAGCACGGATATCGTCGGGTTGACGTCCCCTTTTTCTATCTGGGCCAGCATGCTCCTGGACACCCCTGTCAGCTCGGCGGCCATGTCCAGGGTAAGCTTTTTCCCCTCCCGAACGCTCCTGATATTGGCCGCCACAACATTCGTAAGCTCCATCCCCAGAGCCCCCCTTTATCGTTGACAATATATTGTACTTATGGTACTATATACGAGAAATCCAATATGTCGGAAATTATGAGCATATATTAGCACGCATATGGAAGGATGTCAAACATGTTCAACTGGATACCATTTCTCACCTATGCCTTTGTGACCGCGGCCACGCCCGGGCCGAACAACATCATGTCCATGTCGAACGGGAGCCGCAGGGGTTTTATAAAGGCGCTGCCCTTTAATTTCGGCATTGGGGTGGGTTTTTCCATCGTCATGCTGGTCTGCACGGTTTTTTGCAGCGCCCTCTCCAGCTTTATCCCCAAAATAAGGCTGCCCATGCTTATCGCCGGGGCCCTATACATGCTCCACCTGGCCTGGGAGACTTTCCGCAGCCCGGGCAGTCTGGAAGAGGACCATTCCAGAAGCAGCTTCCTGTCGGGCCTTCTTTTGCAGTTTATAAACCCCAAGATCTATATCTACTGCGTTATGTCCATGGAGGCCTACATACTGCCCTTTTATAACGGGAGATACCTGGCGCTGTTCGGTTTTGCCCTGCTCCTGGCCTTCATCGGCTTTGTCTTCACCCTCTGCTGGTCGGCCTTCGGCTCCGTTTTCAGGTGGCTCTTCTCCAGGCACGCAAAAGCAGTGAACACGATAATGTCACTGCTGCTGGTCTACTGCGCCCTGTCCCTGTTCCTCGCCTGATAAACAAAAGAGGCCGCGAAACGCTCGCGGCCTCTTTTGTTTACTGCTTTGGCTGCCCCGTCAGGGGCATGGAAAGAGGATCCTTATACCATTTTCTCGGAGAGCTTTACGCCGCCGAGGATGTGGAAGTGCAGGTGCATGACGGTCTGTCCGCCGTATTCGCCGCAGTTGTTTATAATTCTGTAGCCCTTGTCCAGGCCCTCGGCGGCGGCTATCTTCGCCGCGGCTTCAAAGCATTTGGCGGCATAGACGGAGTTTTCCCCGTCGATGTCGGAGGCGCAGCCGATGTGGGCCTTGGGCACCACAAGGATGTGTACAGGCGCCTGGGGCGCAATGTCGCGGAAGGCGAAAACATAGTCGTCCTCATAGACCTTGGCGCTGGGTATCTCCCCGGCGATTATTTTACAGAACAGGCAGTCTTCTTTCATGGCTCTCTCCTTATTTTTTATAATTTCTCCGCTACGAGCTTCTCTACAGCGGCCAGGGCCTCGCCTATTTTAGAGGGCTCGGTGCCGCCGCCCATGGCAGACTCGGGCTTGCCGCCGCCCTTGCCCCCGGCAATAGCGGTAACGCTCTTTATTATATCTCCGGCCTTTATGCCCTTTTTCACAGCCTCCTTGCCGCAGACGCACTGGAAGCTTATCTTCCCCTCCTTCACCGCCGCCATGACGGCAACGGCGCTGCTGTCCTTGTCGCGGAGCATATCGCCCAGCTTGCGCAGGGCATTGGCGTCGCAGCAGTCTACCTGGGCAGCCACCACATGGAGCCCGCCCAGTTCCTTGGCGGAGCGGAGCAGCTCATCAGCTCCGCCGGAGGACTCCTTGTCCTTGTACTGCTCGATAAGGCGCTTTGCCTCCTTCAGCTCCGCCGCCTGCTGTTCCACCTTTGCCATAACGTCGGCGCAGCTCGTTTTGAACAGACCGGCCAGGGTGTTGATGGCGTCAAGGCTCTCGTGGAGGCGGGAAATGGTCCTGAGGCCGGTGACGGCCTCTATCCGCCGC
>DBGBEC010000060.1:0-12967 GCA_048477415.1 Candidatus Limivicinus sp.
ATATTATATATTTTAAACGCTTTGCGGGAGGAAGAAAAAATGATAGTCGTCTTGAAAAACGGAGTAGCAATCGAAAAGCGGGACCAGCTCATCGCCTGGCTCAAGAATCTGGGGCTTCGCATCCACATCTCTGAGGGCGAGTATCAGACCGTCCTCGGCCTCATCGGCGACACCAGCCAGGTGGACATGGACCTTGTGGCGAGCCTTGACATCGTGAGCGCCGTGAAGCGGGTGACAGAGCCCTTCAAGTGCTGCAACAGGAAGTTCCACCCGGAGGACATGGTGGTGGAGACTGGCGAGGTTAAGATAGGCGGCGGTAATTTCTGCATGATAGCGGGCCCCTGCTCCGTGGAGACCGAGGAGCAGATAGTGACGGTGGCGAAAGCTGTGAAGGCCGCCGGGGCCAACATGCTCAGGGGCGGCGCATTCAAGCCCCGCACCTCTCCCTACGACTTCCCGGGCCTGAAGGCCACCGGGCTTGAGCTTTTGAAGATCGCCCGGCAGGAGACGGGGCTGCCCTTTGTCACCGAGATAATGAGCGTGGTGGATCTGCCCCTTTTCGAGGATGTGGACATGCTCCAGGTAGGCGCCAGAAACATGCAGAACTTTGACCTTCTGCGTGAGCTTGGAAAGGTGAATAAGCCCATCCTGCTCAAACGCGGCCTGGCCAACACCCTCAAGGAACTGCTTATGAGCGCCGAATACATCATGGCCAGCGGCAACGAGCAGGTCATCCTCTGCGAGAGAGGTATCCGCACCTTCAGCGACTATACCAGAAACACCCTGGACCTGGCTGCCGTGCCCATGCTGAAAGAGCTCACCCATCTGCCCATAATCGTTGACCCCAGCCATGCCACCGGCATTGCGAGGCTCGTGTCGCCCATGGCCCTGGCGGGAGCCGCCTGCGGGGCGGACGGACTTATAATAGAGGTCCATAACGACCCAATGCACGCTCTGTGCGACGGGGCCCAGTCCCTCAGACCCGAGGAGTATGCCGCGCTTGCCAAAAAAGTCAGAGGCGTCAGGGAGGTAATAGGGGGATGACAGTCGGTATAGTCGGCCTGGGGCTCATTGGCGGCTCCTTTGCGAAGGCCTTTCACGAGGCGGGGCATTCGGTCCTGGCCTTTAACCGCAACCGTTCCGTGCTGGACTTTGCCGTGATGAGCGGCGCTGTGGACGGAGAACTCGACGAAAACAGCATTTCCGGCTGCGAGCTGGTCCTGGTGTGCATATATCCGGAGGCCGCCATCGAATATCTTGAAAAAATGGGCCCCCACATCGGCAAAAAACCGGTGGTCATAGACTGCTGCGGCACAAAGAGGGTGGTCTGCTCTGCCTGCTTCCCCCTGGCCGAGAAACACGGCTTTTGCTATCTGGGCGGCCACCCCATGGCGGGCACCCACCAGTCCGGCTTCAAATATGCCCGGGCCAACCTGTATCACGGGGCGCCCATGGTGATAGTACCGCCCCGCTTTGACGATATAGAGCTGCTCGACAGGGTGAAGCAGCTTCTTGCCCCGGCGGGCTTCGGCAGCATATCCGTCACCACCGCCGAAAAGCATGACGAGATGATAGCTTTCACCTCCCAGCTTGCCCATGTAGTCTCCAACGCCTATATCAAAAGCCCCACTGCCGGGCTGCACAAGGGCTTTTCCGCCGGAAGCTACAAGGACATGACCCGGGTAGCCTGGCTCAACCCCCGGATGTGGGCAGAGCTGTTCATGGAAAACAGTGACTTTCTTGGACGGGAGCTGGACATTATCATCGAAAATCTTCTCAGATACAAGGCCGCCATGGACAGCGGCGATATGGAGGGGCTTGTCTCCCTGCTGGACGAGGGGAGAAGACGCAAGGAAGAGGTGGACGGACGTTGATAAAAGTTCATGTGGCAGCATCGAGAGAGTATGAGGTGCTTATCGAGAGGGGGCTCATGGTCCGGGCGGGAAGGCTCGTATCCCAGGCCTCCGGGGCGAAGAAGGCCCTTATCGTCTCGGACGACAATGTATATCCTCTGTATGGAAAAATGCTGGAGAGCTCCCTCCAGCGGGCGGGGATAGAGGCGGAGAGCCTGGTCTTCCCCCACGGAGAGCAGACCAAATGCCTTGCCAATTACGAAAAAATACTGACGCGCCTTTCAGCGCGACGCCTGGGCCGGAGCGATGCCGTTGTTGCCCTGGGCGGCGGCGTGATAGGGGACCTTGCGGGTTTTGCCGCGGCCACCTTCCAGCGCGGCATGGAGCTTGTCCAGGTACCCACGAGCCTCCTTGCCGCGGTGGATTCCGCTGTCGGCGGGAAGACCGCCGTAAACCTCCCCACGGGGAAAAACCAGGTGGGCTGCTTTTATCAGCCGGCCCTGGTGCTCTGCGACACAGACTGCTTGGAGACCCTGCCGGAGCGGGAATATAAATGCGGCGCGGCCGAGGTGATAAAATACGCCGTCCTCAGGGACGAGGCCTTTTTTGAAGGGCTCATGGCAGCGCCCATAAGCCTTCAGCCGGAGGCGGTAATTGAAAGGTGCGTCGCCATGAAGCGTGACCTGGTGGCCGAGGACGAGTTCGACCGGGGCAGCCGCCAGCTTCTGAACCTGGGCCACACCATAGGCCACGGGGTGGAGGCATGCAGCGGCTTCCAGGTGCTCCACGGCCAGGCGGTGGCCATCGGCATGGCCGCCATATCCAGAGCCGCAGTGAAAAAGAAACTCTGCGGGGAGGAGAGCCTTCAGCGGCTTTTGCGCCTGCTCGATAAATATGGCCTGCCCACGGAGCTCGAATACAGTGTGGAAGAGCTGTACAGCGCGATCCTCGCGGACAAAAAGCTCTCCTCCGGCCGGATAAACCTTATCATCCCGGAGAAGATCGGCCGCTGCCGCATAGAGAGCCGGCCTGTTGAAGAGATGAGAGACTGGCTTGCGGCGGGAGGGGCAAAATGACAGTTACAGTAGGACCGGGAAGCCGCTGGGGTGAGATAAGCATACCCGCCTCAAAATCCCAGGCCCACCGGCTGCTTATCTGCGCCGCCCTGGGCCGGGAGAGCTGCCGCATAGCCTGCGACGGGATATCCCGGGATATCGCGGCCACCGCCGCCTGTCTCAATGCCCTGGGGGCGGAGATAAGGGCGGAGTCCGAGGGGGTGCTGAGCGTTGAGCCCATTGAAAAGCTTCCCGAGTCTGAGATCTTTCTCCCCTGCGGGGAGAGCGGCTCCACCCTCCGCTTCCTTCTGCCCCTGGTAGGGGCCCTGGGGGCTGAGGCCGTGTTCATAATGGAGGGCAGGCTGCCGGAAAGGCCTCTTGCCCCGCTGGACAGCGAGCTTGAGCGCCATGGCATGAGCCTTCGCCGGGAGGGCGAGCGGCTTTACTGCCGGGGGCGGCTCAGTCCGGGGGAGTACAGCCTGCCGGGGAACGTGTCCTCCCAGTATATCTCCGGCCTTCTGATGGCCCTGCCCCTCCTTGACGGGGAGAGCAGCCTCCAGGTCGCCGGAGAACTGGAATCCTCCGCCTATGTGGACATGACCGAGGACGCTCTGGGCGTCTCGGGCATAGTATCTGAAAAAAAGGGCTGGACCTACCGTGTCCCCGGCGGCCAGCGCACCGCCCTGCCCCGGAGCCTGCGGGTGGAAGGGGACTACTCCAACGCCGCCTTTTTCCTCTGCATGGGGGCGGTCTCGGAAAAGGGGATACTTGTCTCAGGCCTGGGTGAAAATTCCCGCCAGGGCGACAGAGCCGTGCTCGATATCCTGCGCCGGTTCGGGGCCCGTATAAGCCGGGAAGGGGACAGTGTCCTTGCCCGCCGGGGCGAGCTGAGAGGCTGCACCATAGACGCCTCGCCCATTCCGGACCTTATCCCCGTCCTCTCTGTCCTTGCCGCCGGCGCCGAGGGAGAGACCAGGGTGATAAAGGCCGGGAGGCTGCGGCTGAAAGAGTCAGACCGGCTGAAGAGCAGCGCCGCCCTGCTCAGGGCCCTGGGGGTCCAGGTGCGGGAGCTGGACGACGGCCTTGTCATCCGGGGCCGCGGCAGCCTCACGGGCGGCAGGGTGGACTCCTGGGGAGACCACCGTATCGCCATGTCCGCCGCCATGGGGGCCAGCCTCTGCCGCGAGCCGGTGATAATAGATGGGGCGGAGGCCGTGAACAAGTCGTACCCGAACTTTTGGCGTGACCTTGAAAGTCTTTCAGGAGGTGGAAAATGAGCAGCAGCTACGGTGAAAATATCCGGCTGAGTATTTTCGGCCAGTCCCACTCTGCGGCTATCGGCATGTGTCTTGAGGGCATACCCGCCGGGGAGGAGATAGACATTGAGGCCCTGAAGGCCTTTATGGCCCGCCGTGCGCCGGGGAGAAACGAGTATTCCACCGCCCGCCGGGAGGCGGACAGCCCCGAATTCCTCTCCGGTCTGAAAAACGGCTTTAGCTGCGGCGCACCCATCGCCGCCATCATCCGAAACAGCGACACCCGATCCAAAGACTATGAGGCCATGGCAAATATTCCCCGGCCCGGCCACGCGGACTTCAGCGCCCAGATGAAATACAGGGGCTATCAGGACCGGGCAGGCGGCGGGCATTTCTCCGGCCGGCTCACGGCGCCCCTCTGCCTCGGAGGCGGCATATGCCTTCAGCTCTTGCGCCGGGAGGGGATAGAGGTGATCGCCCGCATAGCCGCCATCGGCGGCATTGAGGACAGGGGAGCGCTGGAAAGCTCACTTGCGGGGAAGGCTTTTCCCACCGTGGACGACGAACGGGGCCGCGAGATGCGCGAGCTCATCGCGAAGGCCAAGGCCCAGGGCGACTCGGTGGGCGGAGTTATAGAGTGCGCCGTTTTGAACTGTCCGCCCGGCCTGGGCGACCCAATGTTCGGCGGCCTTGAGAACAGGATAAGCGCCGCGGTTTTCGGTATCCCCGCCGTAAAGGGCATAGAGTTCGGCGCGGGATTCAAGGCTGCCGCCATGAGGGGCAGTGAAAACAACGATCCCTTTGTCATAAAAAACGGCAGAGTGGCCACCGCCGGCAACAACAGCGGCGGCATACTGGGTGGGATAAGCAGCGGCATGCCCATAGTGTTCCGGGCCGCGTTCAAGCCCACGCCATCCATTGCCCTTGAGCAGGACAGCGTGGACCTGGCCTCCATGGAGGGGGCAAAGCTTGTGATACAGGGCCGGCACGACCCCTGTATAGTACCCAGGGCCGTCCCCTGTGTGGAGGCCGCCGCGGCCCTTGCCATATATGACGCTTTACTGTCACACAGAAAGGAAGAGAGATAAAAATGGAGCTTAAAGAACTCAGAGACAGGATAGACGGTATAGACGGGGAACTTGTAAAGCTCTTCGCCAGCCGCATGGAGACCGCCGCCAATATCGCCCGGGTAAAGAAGGAGCAGGGCCTGCCCGTGCTCGACGCCGCCCGCGAGCGTGAGAAGCTTATCCAGGTGGTGGAGCAGAGCCCCGAGGAGCTGCGGGACTATACCGCGTCTCTCTACTCGCTCATTTTCGAGCTCAGCCGCAGCAGCCAGAACAGGCTTCTTGGCGTGAGCTCCCAGCTCACCGGCCAGATAGAAAAGGCCATCGAGACCACGCCCAAGCTATTCCCCACCAGCGCTACGGTGGCCTGCCAGGGTGTGGAGGGGGCCTATTCCCAGCTCGCCTGCGAGAAGCTTTTCAAGCTGCCCAACGTCTTCTATTTCTCCACCTTTGACGCAGTGTTTTCCGCCATTGAAAAGGGCCTCTGCCGTTATGGCATCATCCCCCTGGAAAACAGCACCGCCGGGTCTGTCAACACCGTGTATGACCTGATGATGAAGCATAATTTCCGCATCGTGCGCAGCGTCCGGCTGAAGGTGGACCACAACCTTCTGGTAAGACCCGGCACAGAGCTTGCCGATATAAAGGAGATATATTCCCACGAGCAGGCCATAAACCAGTGCGGCGCTTTTCTCCAAAAGCTCAGCGGCGTGAAGGTCATCCCCTGTGAGAACACCGCCGTCGCGGCCAAGATGGTGGCCCAGTCCGACAGAAAGGATGTGGCCGCCCTCTCCTCCCGTTCCTGCATGAAGCTCTATGGCCTCAAGTGCCTGGCCCCCTCCGTCCAGGACCGGGGCAATAACTACACCCGCTTCATCTGCATTTCAAAGGACCTGGAGATCTACCCCGGCGCCGACAGGACCAGCCTCATGCTGGTGGTGCCCCACCAGCCCGGCTCCCTGTACAAAGCGCTCTCCCGCTTCTATACCCTGGGCATAAACCTGAACAAGCTTGAGAGCCGCCCCATGCCGGAGCGCGACTTTGAGTTCATGTTCTACTTTGATCTTGAGACGTCTGTGTATTCCCCCCAGTTCATACAGCTCATCGGCGAGATGCAGTCCAACAGCGAGGAGTTTGTGTACCTGGGCAGCTACAGCGAGGTGATATGATGCTCAAATGCGGTCTGCTCGGCAAAAAGCTGGGCCATAGCTATTCACCGGAGATCCATGCCGCCCTTGCCGATTATGAATACCGCCTGTACGAGCGGGGCGAGGATGAGCTGGAGGCCTTCCTGAAGGAAGGCGACTGGGACGGGCTGAACGTCACCATCCCGTATAAAAAAACCGTCATGCCCTTCTGCGCGGAGCTCTCAGAGCGGGCGAGGCGGATAGGCAGCGTGAACACTCTGGTCCGCCGCCCGGACGGCGGCATTTTCGGCGACAATACCGACGCCTACGGCTTTGAAAAGCTTGTAAGACGCAGCGGTATCAAGCCCGTCGGGAAAAAGGCCCTGGTCCTGGGCAGCGGCGGAGCCTCTGTGACGGTCTGCGCCGTGCTCAGGGAGCTGGGTGTAGGAAGCCTCACTGTGATCTCAAGGGAGGGTGAGGACAATTATGAAAATCTCTCCCGCCACCGGGATGCTGAGCTCATTGTCAACACCACCCCCGTGGGCATGTACCCGAATAACGGCGCTTCTCCCCTGGACCTGAGCGCCTTCCCTCTTTGCGCCGGGGTGCTGGATGTGGTGTATAACCCGGCCCGCACAGCCCTCCTCCTCCAGGCGGAAGAGCTGGGCATAGCCCATGCCGGGGGCCTCTATATGCTGGTGGCCCAGGCAAAGCGGGCGGCGGAGCTTTTCACCGGCCGGACCATAGACGACGCTGTCATCGACAAGATAGCCTCCGGCCTCTCCGCCCGGATGGAAAACATCGTCATTGTGGGCATGCCCGGCAGCGGCAAAAGCAGCATATCCCGCCTCCTTGGCGAGAGGCTGGGAAGACCTGTGTACGAGGCGGACGAGCTGATAGCGGCCGAGGCGGGCATGAGCATTCCCGAGATATTCTCGAGCCAGGGCGAGGCCCGCTTCAGAGAGCTGGAGACCCTGGTCCTGGGCCGCCTTGGAAAGCTGTCCGGCGCGGTCATATCCACCGGCGGCGGCTGCGTCACCCGGGAGGAGAACTATCCGCTCCTCCATCAGAACGGCCGTATCGTCTGGCTTCAGCGGGATATCGATAAGCTGCCGAAGGAGGGCCGGCCCATCTCGCAGAAAAACGACCTTGCCCAGCTCTACAGCCTCCGCCGCCCCATGTACCAGCGTTTTTCCGACCTTACGGCGGACAATAACGGCAGCTTTCAGGAGACCCTTGAGGGGATTTTGGAGGCGCTGAAATGAGGCTTCTTGTTATAAACGGACCAAATATAAACCTTCTTGGCCTGCGTGAGCCGGAGATATACGGCAAGGGCAGCTTCGACGCTCTTCAGGACTATATCCGGGAGTGCTGCCGTGAGCAGGGTATAGAGGTAGAGCTTTTCCAATCGAACCACGAGGGGGACATAGTGGACAAGATCCAATATGCCTACGGCGCCTTTGACGGTATCGTTATAAATCCCGCCGCCTATACCCACACCAGCGTGGCCATCCTGGACGCGCTGAAGGCCGTGGCCCTGCCCGCGGTGGAGGTCCACCTTTCAGACCTGAGCCAGCGCGAGGATTTCCGCCAGATATCCTACGCCGGTATGGCCTGTATAAAGACCTTTATTGGCCTGGGCTTTGAGGGCTACGGCCGGGCCATCGCCTTTCTCAAGGCCTGGCTCAGCCAGGAGAGGGGCTGAGCTGAGCCATGGCTGCTGTATTTGTGAACATGGCCGCTGTCCTTCTGGGCAGCGTTCTGGGCATTATTTTCAGAAACCGGCTGCGCGAGAGCTTTCAGAACGCCCTGATGAGGGCTCTGGCCCTGTGTACCCTTGTGATCGGCGTCTCAAGCGCTGTGAAAACGGGGGAGCTTCTCTGTCTGATCCTTTCCATGGCCGCTGGGACGGCCCTGGGCGAGCTTGCCCGTATCGACCAGGGGATCGAGCACTCAGGCGACTTTATCAAGGACCGGCTTTTCAAGGGCCGGGTGAAGGAGAGCCGCTTTACAGAGGGCTTTGTCTCCGCCTGTATTCTTTTCTGCATTGGGTCCATGACTATTATGGGCTCCCTCGAGGCGGGCATAAAGCATGATTACAGCATGATCTATGCCAAAAGCGCTCTGGACTTTGTCTCGTCCATGGCCTTTGGCGCGGCTATGGGCTTTGGCGTGAGCTGCTCCGTGGTCTTCATCCTGGTCTTTCAGGGCGGCCTTACGCTGCTGGCCGGTCTTGTGGGCCCATATCTGAGCGAGGCTGTGGTGACGGAAATGTCCGCAGCCGGCGGCGCCATACTCATCGGTATGGCGGTTAACATGCTGGAGCTGGGAAAAGAGCGCATAAAAGTGGCCAATATGCTCCCCGCCGTCTTTCTCCCCCTGCTCTATTTCCCCCTGAAGTCTCTCTTCACGGGTGTTTTTTGAATCTGAAATGGATCTGAGGGTCGGGCCGCCGAATGCTTTGCCATTCGGCGGCCCGACCCTCAGATGCCTCTTGATTGAAAAACAGCATTAAAGCTCAAATTCAGCGCCGTCGCCATTGTCCCGTTCCAGCAGCGCCTGCCAGAGCTCCTCGCCTGTGTATATCTGGAAAAGCTCCTGGTGGTCAGGGCTCATCCGCCGGGGATACAGCAGGATCTTCTCACCCACCTGGGCGATAAGCGTATAGTTCCGCTCCGCCTGTGCGGCCGCCTCTTCCATGCTCAGCCCCACAAGCGCGTCATACTCGTATATCCACGCATCGGGAAAGCCGCGCTGGGCCTCCTCGAACAGACCCTCGCCCTCCAAAGCCACCATCTCCGGGCAGGGCACATAATTGGAATACTGCCCGTCCTCCAAAATGACTGCGGCCAGCTCCTTGTTTTCGTCCTCATAGATCTTTGTTATTATCATAGCCGTTTCTCCTCCATAAACAGTGTGCGGGTACAAGAACATTGTATCATAAACACCATCAGACTTACAAGCGTTTCATAGAGGCGTCGTATAAATTTACCGCCCCGGTCAGACCAAAGATAGCGAGGCAGGCTCAAATGCTTGGGGCTGGTCTCAATTTTTTGTTTTGAGCCAGGCCCCTATATTAGGCTTCAGGCAAATTCGTATACATAGCCGCTGAAATCAAAGTCAACGTCATCATAGTGCTCATAGTTGGTGACATGACGCCAATTGCTGAAGGCGAAACGGATCTGGGCGTTTCTCTGAGTATCCCTCCAGCCGCCGTCGCAGGAGTGTATGCTGCCGTCGTATATCACAAGCTTTGATTCTGGATATTGGAGCTGCCAATAGTCCAGGGTCTCCTGGCTTATGCCGGAATATTTGAACATTCCGAAGCTTATATCCGGCATATGTTCAAGGAAATCCAGGTCTCCCAGCATGTCGCAGTAGCACAGGTTAAGGTCTCTTATTTTGTTCAGGCTGTTTAAGAAGCTGTAATCCTCCACATTGTGGTTCATAAAGAACTCAAGATATTCCAGGTTTTCAAGCTTGGCCAGGGGGCTTGCGTCCACAAGGTTGGGATTATCCGCCAGAATGAGCACTTCCAGCTCATCAAGCTCTCCTATGAGGCTTATGTCCGTCAGATCGTTATGACCCAGATCAAGAGCCTTCAGGTGCTTGCAGTATTTCAAAAGGGGGTACAGCTCTTCGGAGGTAAAGCGGTGATAGTCCAGGTCGCGCAGAGTGGAATAGCACTGGATATCCGTGCGTATCACAAAGCCCTCCAGCACAAAGGACCAATAAAATTCAATGTCCGGCCGCAGTTCAGAGTAACGGTCCAGGTCTTCCACCTGGGCGGGACTGTCAATAAGGTCCACATATGTGAGGGCTGGCAGATAGCGGAGCGCCTCTTCCAGCCCGTCCAGTTCGCTCACTTTCAGCTCGGTCGTGCTGCTGGGATAGCTCTCACCCTGAAATTCGTAATTCCAGACTATCTCGCAGTCAGGCCGGAGCTGGCTGAGTTTAAGCAGCGCCTCATACTCATGGCTCGACCTGGCGTCTACATAGCTGAGCTGGGGTCTGAAGGCCAGAAGCAGGATATCCACCGGCCCCTCGCCGTCTATGACGCAGTCCCTTGAAACAGGGGCGGCGGGTGATGGACTTTCCCGGGCCGTCTCGCCGGAACAGCCGGGCAGAAAAAGGGCCGTTAGCAGGAGCAGGAGGAAGAAAAAAATTCTTTTCACAAAGTTTCACCGCCTTGTTCTCTTATCAGTAGATATACATGGCCTCAGCCAGTGCTCCGCCGTCCGACATGCGGATGAGCAGACGTGTGTCGTTGGAGATATCCACCGGCTCACCCAGGCCCTGGACATTTATGATATAGTTCATATCCACAAGATAAAGTTCGTCTCCAAGATTTGAGCAGAGCTTTATCTCGCTTGATACTATTTCTATCGCCCTGGTGTTTGAATAACCAAAGCCCTCAAAAGCCTTATGGAGCCTTTGGTCGAGTTCGCTGCCGCTGAGCACATAGGGTGCAAGCTGGTTGTAGTTGGCAAGGCTGTTCCCGCCGAGATCGGCGGCAAAGACAACGTATTTGGGCAGAAAAGCATCGATAAACAGGCTCAGCTCCTCTTTCTCCTCGGCGCTGCAATTGTCAAGATAAAAGGCCTCGCAGCGCTCCTGCGCTGAAAGCTCCCGGCCGTCCGGCGCGAAGACCTTCAATTCTGCCTCGCCTGTATATGGGCCGCTCTCATACGCCAGAAGCCGGGGCAGAGAACCGTAGCTCTCATAACAGGGAGAAAGTGTCTCGTACTCAACATTGTCGTCAACGATATCTTCGCCGCTTAGAAAGACCCCGTTCAGGGAGGCGCTGTAACCCTCCGGCAGGGTCAGACGCAGCCGACTTATGAAGGGAGAGAGCTCGAACTCAGCCTCCTCCAACCGCCAGGGCACAAAGCCAAAGGCGGGCTGCCCGTCCTGTCGGAGCCGAAGCCGGGCAAAAACTGTCCCGTCGGAGGTGAGGGCATATTCCGCCTCGCCCTTTTCCGTATCGATACTCAGCCTGCTGGGCTCAGCCTCAGAGATAAGGGCGCACAGAAAGGCCCGATTCTCCTGGGGGCTTTTTATATCCGGGTCAAGGCCGGCCAGGATGTCCTCGCAGTCTTCCGGCAGAGCCCCGTCAGCGGCGCGGGCAAGCTGATCCCTCACGCAGGCCTCCGGCTTTGAGGCCTCGTAGGCGTCAAGAAAGAAATAGAACAGTGTGAGAGCCGCAAGGATGATAAAAATAAGGACAGCCGCGTATATGAGAAGAAATCTTCTGAAAGCCGGGGCTTTTCTTTTGAGCTCAGCCATTTCCGCCCTCCCCCTCAGCCAGGACCAGGAAACTGGTGGGATTATTGCGAATGCCGATAACAGAGGCGCAGTTGTTGATATATCCGCCATCATACCACATCAGGCTGGACGAGCCCCCGTCAAGGTTGCAGGCGTTGACTGCCCCGAATTCAAGCATTATATCCGCCTCGTCCTCATAGGTGGCCCCAAGGCTTGACGCCTGTCTGCCGTCTATAACGAGCATGAGTATGGCTCCGTCCGAGCGCTGGCCAATGGCCGTTCTTGGGTTGAGGCCGCTGGACAGGCTGTCGCTGTCAGCGGCCTTGCCGTTGACGACCAGCACCGGCCCGTAACCGGCGCCGTGCTGTATGTCCCTGTCTATAAGCTCCTGCACGCTTTTAAAACCCACATGGAGTATGTTATCGCTGTCTATGCCAACAAAGCCGCGGCCCACGCCCTTGAAGCCGCAGTATATCTCGCCGTCTGCTACGATCGCAGAGTTCGGCATGCTGCCGTCGCCCTGGCCGTTGTCGTCTTCAAAGCCGCCGCCGTTTATCCCGGCCACAGCGCCAAAGCTATGCACAAATTCCTCAAGGGTATGACCCTGGCTGCCCAGCGTTTCCGGATCACAGCCCAGGACCACCCTGGAGGGGTCCAGCACTATCATCATGTTTCCAACATAGCTCTCACCCTTTACGGGCACGATTATTATCCCGTCGCCGTCCTCGTCTGTATGGCCCCATCGGTCAGCCTTGGGCTCCATGTCCCGGTGCTGGCTGATGTTTATAAGGCTGGCGTCGGTCCCCTCCAGGTCCTGGCTGCTTCCGGGAGCCATTATGGCAGAGACCTCTTCAGGCGTGAGAAAGATATGAGCAAGAAAGCCTATGGCGCTGGTCTCCTGAACAGACCTTACGAACAGATCCCTGGCCGCCGGTGAGGGGCCCCGGGAGAGCAAAAATATTACGCCCAAAAGAAAGAACAGTACCAGCGCCGCGCTGAGTATTAAAACAGAAAAAATGCGGATAAAAAGCCCAGCGAGTTTTTTATCCGGCTTATTATTGACTTTAACTGTGGTTTCTTCCATAAAATCACCAAATAATAAAGATATTTCCATTCTACTTTTCCAGCGGCGCTTTGTCAATAGCTGAGTGGCGTCGGAGCCTTGCCGTCTGCCAGCGCCACTCAGCCTGTCAAAAAAGCCGATGGCCTTTTTTGACAGGCTGTCGCCCCGGGGGCCATTGGCCTCCGGGGCGAAAAGTGGGGATATGATGTTTGTCAGTCTTCGTCAGTGCTGTTGGCGTCCTCGCTGGCGGAGACGATGTCTTCAAAGTCGTCGATGTCTATTTC
>DBGBEC010000061.1:0-11774 GCA_048477415.1 Candidatus Limivicinus sp.
TTGGTGATGTGAGCTTCAGAGAGCTGACGGAGATATACGCCCAGCAGGTCAGGGCCCTGGAGAAAGCTGGGGTGGACCTGTATGTGATAGAGACCATGGTGAGCCTTCCGGAGGCCAGGGCCGCCCTGCTGGCGGTGAAGAGCCTGAGCCGGAAGCCGGTCTTCGTAAGCTTCAGCTGCGGAGCAGACGGCCGGACCATGACCGGCACCGACGTAGCCGCAGCCCTGAAGGTGATGGAGGGCATGGGGGCCGATGCCTTCGGCCTGAACTGCTCGGCCGGGCCCGGGGACATGCTGCCCCAGCTCCGCCGCCTGCGAGCCCTGTCCCGCCTGCCCCTTATAGCCAAGCCCAACGCCGGACTGCCGGAGCTCGTGGAGGGGAAAACGGTGTACAACTGCCCTCCGGCGGAATTTGCCGCCTGGGCCGGGCCCATGGCCGAGACCGGGGTCATGATCTTCGGCGGCTGCTGCGGCGCGGGGGCTGAGCACATCAGCGCCCTGGTCAAGGCGGTCTCCGGCCGGGAAATGCGCTCCCCCGCCCCGGAGAGCGAGGCGCTTTTGCCCTGCGCCACCGAAAAGGAGCTCTTCCTCCTGCCGCCGGAGACAGAGCCCGGCAGCGCTCTCCCATGCTCGCCGGAGCTGGAGGAGCTGCTTGAGGATCAGGAGGGCCCGGTGACAGCCATAAGGATAAATTCCCTTCAGGAGCTGGAGGACTTTTCAGACTGGCAGCACCTGATATCAAAGCCCCTCTGCCTGCTCTGCGAGGATGAGACGGTCCTGGAAGAGGCCCTTGCCCGCTATCAGGGCCGGGCCATGTACCAGGGCAGCCTGAGCCGTGAGCGGCTCCTGCCACTCTGCCGGAAATACGGGCTGATCGTATGAGGGCGAAATGCGCAGGGCTCTGTAGACAAAAAACGAATTTTATACAACCGCCCAGGCGACAGCACCCGGCTATTAACTGCGGATAGCCAGAATGTGAAAAAATAGTCTTGCCTTGCTCCTTTTTTTCTGATAAAAAGGGTATAAGGATGTAACGACCCGCCGGCCTTGCCGAGAGGCGGGGCCGGGGAAAAGTTCAGAAAGGAAGGATAACATGGCAAGATTCAACGAGGGCTGCTACGAGGGAGCGGCCAAGGGCTATAACGGCAGCCTGACTGTTCAGCTCTGCCTGAGCCCGGAGCGTATCGAGAAGCTGAAGATACTGAGCCACCGGGAGATACGGGGCATCGGCTGGGGCCTGAACAACTCCCCGGTGGAGACCTTTCCGGGGCTCATCGTGGAATATCAGTCGCTGAACATTCCCGAGGTGGTGGGCGCGGAGCTTACCAGCAGGGCCATAATCGACGCGGCGGCTGCGGCTCTCAAGGCCTCCGGCGCGGACAAGGAGCTTATTGCCCAGCTCAAGGCCGCTCCCGGCCCCACTGCCCCCGAGGCCACGACAGAGGAGCGGACTGTGGACCTTCTGGTCTGCGGCGCCGGGGCCGGCGGCCTTGCCGCCGCCATCGAGGCGAAGCTCGCAGGGGCCCAGGTGCTCATTGTGGAAAAGGCCGGCATAAGCGGCGGCTCCACCACCCGCAGCGGGGGCAAGCTCCTGGGGGCGGGCAGCAAATGGCAGAAAAAACAGGGCATATACGACAGCGCCGACATGGTCTATGACTATCTGATGGAGGTAGGCACCAGAAGGGGAGACCTCATGTCCCCTGTCAAGACCCGCTATATGGCTGAGCACCTCAACAGCACCATCGACTGGCTCAGCAGCATCGACTATACCATAAAGGGCCAGCCGGAGGAGGTCCTCGCCCAGCCCTGGCCCGAGCTCTCACGGCCCGGCCAGAACGAGGACGGCTCCCTTAAAAAAGGCCGCTACACCGTGCAGGATATCGAGGCCATACATGTCTCTCTCCAGCCCTGGCGCGTCCACAACTCCCCCGGAGGCGGCGGACAGACCAACGGCGAGGGCGGCGAGATAGCCGTACCGCTGACACTGTACTACGAGAATGACCTGGGCGGGGAGATAATCTACAACACCGCCCTGAAAGAGCTCATCTGCGATGAAAACGGCGCTGTCACCGGCGCTCTGTGCCAGGGCAGCAACGGCAGCGTGCTCCGCGTCCACGCCCGCAGGGGCGTCATCCTCGCCACCGGCGGCTACGGCAGGAACAAGGAGATGTGCGCCCGCTATCCCGTGGCCCACTATTTCAGCACCGCTCCCCATGGCAATGTGGGCGACGGGCTGATCGCCGCGGAGAAGATAGGTGCCAGGAACTTCGTCCACCCCGGGGTCCAGGTGGTGTACACCAGCCTGAGCTGCGGTATCGGCATAAACGACGAGTCCGGCCTTATAGTCAACGACAAGGGAGACCGGGTCGTGAACGAGTGGACATATCAATACACCGTGGGCGACGCTCTGGCCGCCAGCGGCAGCAACTGCGGCTGGTACATCACCTCCGGCAAGGAGCCCTACCCCGGCGTGAAGTTAGGCTATAAGATGGCCGTGAACAAGAAGAGCCGGGACCATGTGGCCGACAGTATAGAGGGTCTGGCGAAGAAGATCGGCTGCGAGCCCCATCGGCTTCGGGCCAGCTTCGACCGCTACTGCGAGCTGGTGGAAAAGGGCCATGACGATGATTTTGGCAAGCCCGCGGAGTTCCTCCACCCCATCGAGGGGCCCAAATACGCCGCCCTCAAGCTGCACCCCTGCGTCACCGTGACCTTCGGCGGCCTGGAGATAGACGTGCAGGCCCGGGTGCTCCGCTCTGACGGCAGCTTCATCCCCGGCCTCTACGCCGCCGGAGAAGTGGCCAACACCGGCTTCTACGGCACCGAGTACCCCACCTGCGGCACCTCCATCTGCAACGCCCTGATGTTTGGCCGGGCCGCCGCCCACACCGCACTGGGCCTGGAGGCCCTGTAAGCCCCCTGTAAACAAGCTCGCTGCCGGAACGGGAAACGCCCCGTTCCGGCAGTTTTGCTCATTATATCGGTCTTTCTCCTGTACCGCCCGAGAGGGGGTGAGCCGCTGCGCCTGTTACGCTGGCTTCGGATACCGGAAGACGCCTGGCGGCCCTTTTTGATATGCTTCATCCGCCACATTCTTGTGCTATCAGGTCTTTACAGGAAATTCCGGCGGCTTCATTTAAAGCGCTCCCAAAAGGGCCCTTCCAGCTCTCGCAGGTCTGAGATGAGGCAGTCCATTCCGGCGGGGCTCCTGTCCGTTCCGGCGGGAGCAAAGAGCACGGCCCGCAGGCCGCTGTTTGCGGCAAAGCGCATATCATTATCGGAATCTCCCACCATGCACACCTCTTCGGCGCACAGCTTGAACCTCTGGCAGAAGATCCGGGCCATGTCTGGAGCAGGTTTCGCGTGCTCCACCCGGTCCGCCGACAGCACAAGGTCAAAATAGCCGTCGATACCCAGCGCCTTCAGGCAGTGGATGGCGGTGCCGTAATTGTCCGAGGTGGCAAGACCCAGATAATAGCCCCGCCGTTTTAAGGCGGGCAGCAGCGCGGACAGGTCTGCCTTTCCCCGGACCTGCCCATACCGGGTACAGGCGTATTCCAAATACTGTACCCCCTCTTCCAGCAATGGCTCCTCCACATGTACGCCCGCCGTCGCCAGCACCCTGGCGCAGGCGCTGAGCACATCCCGGTTGGTCCCCGCCGCTACAGGCGATTCCGGGATCAGTTCCCCATTTGAAAAGCCCGCGGCAGCCTCCAGTGCGCCTCTCAGGCCTTCATTTTCCGCCTGTCCGCAGCTCCGGGACAGAAATCCGGCCAGACGCCGCACCGGTTCCCGCCAAAATGCCGCCAGATCGATGAGCGTGTCATCCTTGTCAAACAAAAGTCCTTTTATAGCCATGGCGCGTCCTCACAGCAGCTTTTTCAGGAAGATCGCGTTGGTCCAGGCAAACTTGCCGCCATGGTCCACGCACTCTACCCGGACATAAGTCTCGGAGCCCTTCAGGGGGAATTCGGCCCGGCGCAGTCCGTCCCGCGTGTGGGAGATCACAGCGGCCCCCGCGTTGACATATCCGCCGCAGATAAAGTTCACCCGCTCACAGGCGCTGCATTCCACCCATACGCGGTCGTTCCGGACCCCCCAGCCATAGATCTCCGGCCCGGCCGACGAGTAGAAATCGCCCCGCAGCATGGCCTTCAGGATGGCCTCACGGCTCAGCTCCGGCGCAATGACCTGTATCCAGCCGCCGCAGGAGTCGTCGAAAAGGCCTTCGTTATGGTTGTCATCGGAGGCGAAGGCGAATATCTGGCGGCCGGAGCGAAGGATCAGGTCCCAATATGTAGTGTCCGCGCCGGTATTGCTCTCGTTCACTGTGTCGTAATTATATATCTCCAGCGCCCATACGCCTTCCAGATCCTTGAACTCCTGGGGCTCTACCCGGCTCCAGACAGGGTGGTCGTAGGTCACTATGCACCCATGCCGGCGCAGAGTATCCGCCAGCTCCTGTGCCACGGCGACGCCGTCCCAGTCGCCGAAGTACAGCGGCGGCTCAAGGACATCCCCATCGGAAAACCGCTTTGCGGCGGTGCGCTGCATCTCCTCTGTTCCGAGAATGCCGTGCATGTGGTGGACCTTGATACGGCTGTGGTCCGTCTCGCTGACCAGCAGGCTGGCAGAGGCCTCCAGCCCCGGCAGGAGGATGAGATCCTCGCTGTCGAAGCGGGCCCGGTCATCCGTATAGCGGTCATGCTCGCTGTGGCACAGGAAGCTATAGCCGTGGGCCCGAAACATGGCCACGGATCTCTCCGGCGTAAGATGGCCATCGGAATTGGTCGTGTGGCTGTGCAGGTTGCCCTTGTAGGCGTTTCCGTGCTCCGGCAGGCCGCGTTTATCTTCAAATATCATCTCTGCTCCTTTGCTCCGGCAACGGTCAGGCAGTCGTGCCTGGGGATGGCCAGATACAGCTCTGCGCCGTCTTCAAACATGTGGAAGCTTCGGAACAGGGCGTCTACATGGAACACCGTGTCCTCCACCTGCACCTCATAACGCAGCACATTGCCACGGGGCGTGTTCCCCAGGACCTTGCCCCGCATGACGAAGCAGCCGGTATCGTCGGGCCTCTCCCGACTGAGAGTGATGGTCTCCGGACGAACGACCACGGTGGTATTTTCCGCCGTCTCCATGCCGGTCATGCGGCGGAACACCGCGCCGTCCACCTGATTGTAGCTCCCGATAAAGCTGGCGGCGAAGGTGGAGACAGGGGCCGTATACACGCTGACAGGGCTGCCGGCCTGCTCGATCCGGCCCGCGTGGAACAGTTGGATGACGTCCGACATGACCATGGCCTCGTCCTGATCGTGGGTGACAAAGACGGTGGTCAGGCCCAGTTCCCTGTGGATCTCCCGGATACGGGTCTGAAGCGCCCTGCGCAGCTTTGCATCGATCGCGGAGAGGGGCTCGTCCAGGAGCAGGACCTTGGGCTGGGTGACTATGGAGCGGGCCAGGGCCACCCGCTGCTGCTGGCCGCCGGAGAGCCTGGTGGGATATTCCTTCTCCTTGCCCTCCAACTCCACCAGCTCCACGGCGCTCTTCACCAGCTCGCGGATCTCGTCCGGGTCTTTTTTCTGCATTTTAAGTCCAAAGGCAATGTTCTGCTCCACATTCATGTTGGGGAACAGGGAATACTGCTGGAACACCATGCCGATCTCCCGTTTGCTGGCGGGGACCCTCGTCACATCCCGGCCATCCAGAAGGATAGCGCCCTCCGTGACCTGCTCCAGACCGGCCAGGCAGCGCAGCAGTGTGGACTTGCCGCAGCCGGAGGGCCCCAGCAGCGTCACCAGATCGCCTTTTTTTATATCCAGTGTGATGTGGTCCAGGACGGTATTGTCGCCAAAGCGCTTCACCACATTTTGAAATTCAATGTAAGCCATGGGCTTCAGTTCTCCTTGCTCTCGTTTTTCTGTAATTTAAGCACCAGGCCGGTAATGAGCAGCACCACCACGAAGATTATCACCACGATGGCGCTGGCCAGGCCGCTGGAGGTAAACAGCCGGCGGTTTAGAAACACCTGGATGTTCTGATAGTTGTTGCCGGCAATATTATTCGCCAGCACAAAGTCGCCGAAAACAATGCTCTCCGCCAGCAGGCTGGACACCAGGATACCGGAGAAAATATTCGGCAGCACGACCTGCACATAGGCGCGGAAGCGGCCGCAGCCCAGCATTTCAGCCGCCTGGATAAGCGTGTCTGCGTCGATGGCGTTCAGGCTGTTGCGGATCCCCTGATATATGTACGGCAGGACAAGGATAGTATAGGCGCCAAAGAGCATCAGCATCCGGTTGGAGAGAAGGGTGCCCGTGCCGGTGTAGATGGAAATAATGCTGATGGACAGGATAACGCCCTGAAGCGCGTAGGGCAGCATACACAAAAATTGCAGCAGCCTGCCCAGTTTCCTGTTCACTGCCGTCACAACATACATGGCCAGCAGCAAAACCAATATAGTCAGCAGCACGCTGACCGCGCACAGCACCAGCGTCCGGCCGATGGACGCCCAGAACTCCATGTCCGCGAACAGCTCCGCATAGTTGCGCAGGGTGAATCCATGGGGCAGCACATCCGTCCATTCCACAAACAGCGAATAGATCAGCGTCGTAGCGAAAGGTATCAGCAGATAGGCTCCCACCAGGATCAGAAAGAGCCTGGAAAACACCGTTTTTTTCTGTCTCATGCCAGTTTCCTTCCCTTCGTGGCCCGGGCGGTAAAGTAGTTGTTGAGCATGGTGGCCGCCACCATCAGCAGGATCAGCACCACTGCCAGCGCACCGCCGGTGCCCTTGTCGATCTGCACATCCCCCTTGTATTTGGAGGTGATCTGCAAGGCCAGGAGCGCATAGTTGTTCATCACCAGAGCATAGGCGCTCGCATAGGCCGCCAGGGCATTGGCAAACAGCACGCTCAGCGTACCCAGGATGCTCGGCATGAGATTTGGGATCGCGATACGGAACCAATAGTCGAAGGCTCCGGCCCGCAGAATGGTCGCGGCCTCCCTCCAGGCGGGATTTATCCCGGCGAAGGCGGGGATCAGCAGCAGTGTCGCCAGAGGGATCTGGAAATAGACATAGACCATCATAAGGCCCTGGCCGCTGTACAGGTCAAAGCTTTCCAGCAGCGGGACGCCCAGCCGCTGCCCCAGCAGGGTCAGCACGCCGGTGTTGCCCACCAGCACCATGAAGGCAAATGACAGGGGCACGCCGGAGAAATTTGAGGTCATATTCAAAACCATCGTAAAGGCCCGTCTGCCCTTTTCCCCGGTCTCGCAGCAATACCGGGCCGCCAGGAAAGCGACAGCGATGCCGATAAGGGCGGAGAGCAGGCTGATTCGGACGCTGTTGATGATGGACTGCTGATAGAGGGGCGTGGTGAATATCTTGATAAAGTTCTCAAGCCCGAAGGTCCCGCTCTGCTTTCCGATGAGGCTGCTGAGCACGAGCTGCGCCAGGGGCAGCAGCTCATAGCAGAGCACGATGATGAGAAACGGCGCAAGCGCCGCATACCCGGTAAAGCGCCCGGCCTTTTTTATTTCTTTCATAAGTTCTGATAAGGCAGGCATCCGGAAGCCGGATGCCTGCCTGGTTCCTTTCTCCGATCAGTGGATGGCGGGGATGATATTCTCCTGCCAGTAGGTTATGACATCCTGGCAGACAGAGGTCCACTTGTCATAGTCGATGGAATGGATATTGTCGCCGTACTGGGAAGCGTCTATGCGCATGGCCTGAACATCTTCGGGCAGCTCCACATCTCGGATGGGCGTGGCGTAACCCTTGGCGAGATTTATCTGCCCCTCGTCGCTGAGGATATACTCGCGGGCCAGGCAGGCGGCCGCGGCGTTGGGTGCGTTCACATTGATGATCGAGCAGTAGCCGGACTGTACGCTGCCGTCAGAGGGAATGCAGACCGTGAAGGAGGCGTTGGGGTTGTTGGCCACAGCGTTATCACGGTAGCCCAGGGCGTTGTAGTCCCACAGCAGGCACACGGCGATCTCGCCGTTCTCGATCCGGGCCACGCTGGTCTCGCCCACATCCAGGCGTCCCTGCTCGGCAAGGGTCTTCCAGAAGTCATAGGCGGGCTGAAGATCGTCAATGTCGCCGCCCATGGCATAGGCGGTGGCCAGTATGGCGTGCTGGGCCTGAGCCGCGGTGGACACATCGCCGATAGTCACCTTGTAGTCTCCCTCCAGGAGATCGGCAAAGCTGGTGGGTGCGTCAGAGACCAGTTTGTCGTTGGTGATGATGGACATGGTGCCATAGTAGCAGACCACCCAGTCGCCGTCGTCGTCCTTGGCCCAGTCGGGGATCTCATCCCAATAGCTGGTCTTGTATTTCAGCGTAACGCCCTCGCTCTCGGCCACAGGGCCCCACTGCTGGCCCACATCGCCGATGTCCTTTGTGGCGTCCGTGCCCTCTTCCTTGAACATGGCGATCTCCTCGGCGCTGGACATATCCAGGTCAGTGTGACTGATCCCGTAGTTGTCGCTCAGCTCCGTCCAGGTCTCCACCCAGTTGGCCCAGGTGTCGGGCATGCCCACGGAGTTGACCTCGCCCTCTGCCTTGGCAGCGGCGGTGAGCTCGTCCAGGGACATGGCGTTATAGTCCACTGCTCCCGCCGTATCGGAGCTGCCGCCGCAGGCGGCCAGGCTGGCCGTCATCATCACAGTTAGGGAGAGCGTCATCACGCGCTTAAAGAATTTTTTGTTTTTCATAACGGTATCCTTTCATTTTATCTTCTCGTTCATTGTGAGTCGGATCACAGCTATTACTGAACCAAAAAACCGAAGATCCTTCCACCATACAAGGGTCAGAAGCGCGTAAAAACATTGTAAATGCCCCAGGTTCGAGAGCGCACCGCCGCAGCTGTGCATGGAAAGACCCTCCGTTTTCCCGCGAAAAACAGAGGGTCAGCTTTTCTTATCAAAAAACCACGGCTGTGGGGCGCGGCAGAGCGGGGCCAGCAGCATACCGGCTGGGCCGCCCCTTGCCCGGAAAAAGCAAAAACCCGCAGGCCCTTGAAATCCAAAGGCTTGCGGGTGGAGCTGCTGGCCAGAGTCGAACTGGCGACCTCATCCTTACCAAGGATGCGCTCTACCTACTGAGCTACAGCAGCAAATTATATGCCCCTTTTTAAAAGGGGCATACGTGGCGACCGAGAAGGGACTTGAACCCTCGACCTCCGGCGTGACAGGCCGGCGTTCTAACCGACTGAACCACTCGGCCACGGCTCAGTTAATATACCAAATAACGCCGGATTTGTCAACAGTTTTTTTAAATTTTCTTTTTTGTGTAAAAAGCTTTCAGCCCCGCTCAGGTTTGTTCCCCCTTGTTTTCTGACAGCAAGCTCCCTTGCTACAGATTTTGTTCCCTAAGTTCATCGATCCTTCTTTCTAACCGTACTGCTCGGAGACATATATCTGCATTTTTGATTGAATCCCCTTTACCGCTTGCTCCAGCGTCTTGTCACCGGCAAAATAGCCCTGGCACTCTGTGATCAAGATCTCAAGCTGCGAATGATCGAAAACAGAAAGGCAGTCCATCCGGCCGATGATATCCATCATTTCCCCCTCTATGGCCGCGGCTGTTTCGGGCGTTGAGGGGGCCTCTATGGTCATCAGAGCACCTTCATAGGACGTTCCCAGTTTTGATGTTTCATCACGCAGAAAATTTTCTTCCCATTTGTCAAATTTCTTTTCCAGCGCGCTTTCCACAATGGGAAAGCTTAAAAAATTCAGTTGGTTTTCGTCCCTGAGAATGTAATAAATAAAATCCATTGCCCCCTCTTTGTTTTCTGAATCTACTGACATGGCCAGAAGACTGCTTGGAGAAAGGGCTATCTCGTTGGACCCGGCCCCGGGGAAGCCGATAAATTGGTAAGCGTCTCCGAAGGAGACTGCGGCAAAAGCGGTGGTACTGTGTCCGCCGTTTCCGGCCCACCAATTCAATATGGGCTGCTGTCCCATATAAGCCAGGGCAATTTCCTGAGAAAGCTCTTTGTTCGGGTCATACTCCGCCGGAAGTTGGGTGGTAAAATCCAGCAGCTTATAAAAGCTCTCTTCATTGAAATCGCATTGAAGATCTTCGGTATCTAAATATTCGTCCCCTAAGTAAACCAGGATATACATCAAAAACTTATTCTGCGTCATGGATGGGCCGAAAACCTCTTTGGGCTCATAGCCCTCCACCGCTTTTAAAAACTGCTCCGTCGTCCAGGTGCTGCTTCCGCCTGTGATGGACTTGTTGCTGCAAAATGTCATTGCGTCGAAGGAGGGACAGATATAATACAGGGCCCCGTCCTGCTCAAGCTGCTTAACAGCGTTGGGGATAAAGTCTTCATATTGGATAGGGGACGAGCCGGAAAAATAAGGTTTAAGGTCTTCAAATATTCCCCGTCTTGCGTAGAGCTGGGCTGGAAGCTCATTAAGGTCATATAGGTCGGGGGCAAAGCCTGCTGTTATCTCTGTCTGGAGCCTGGTGAGCCCAAGACCGTCACCATAGCTTTGGTCAAATTTTCCGTAGTCAACTATCTCTATCCTGTATTTTGAGCTCTCTTCATTATACTCTCGTATTTTATGGAACAGCGCTACATCCATGTTATATGTCGCCAAAGTTATCAGAGTGGGCGCAGGGGCGGCGCTTGGCCTCCACAGGGCCGGGCCCTTGACGGACAGGCTGAAGAACAGCTCTTCGCCAAGGCAGATAAGGGAGCCTGTCTGCATTGCGCTTGAGGATGTGTTTATTATCGGTATTGCCTGGTCGTTCTCATAGTCAAAGCGGTAAACGCAGCCGCTGTCACAAGCAATAATACCGCCGCTGTGATCCCCATAGAAGCTTGTGAACTGCCGTTCTGAATCCCAGCTTGAAAGCTGTTCAAGCTCCCGGCTGAATTTTTGCACCCGGGTAAGGCTGGCCGTGCCCGCGCCGGTGGGGACGCTGGCAACTACAAGTATGCCTCCGTCAGCGTCAGGGAGGCAAAGACCGCTGCCGTCACATTTTCCCAGATCCTTTTTTAGCTTGCCCTGCTCATCAAGGGCAAGAATGTCCGAGGTGGTAAAGGCGATATAGCCACTTTCAATCGGATATATCCAGGTGATAAGACTTCTCTCATATTCATCGAGCATGGGGAGCCTGAACTCAGTCGTCCCGCCTCCGGGGCTTAGACTCAAGACATGATAGCTTCCCTCTTCGTCCATGCTCAGGGCGCAAAGACCGTCCCCGATACCTGGGCTTATTCTCTGGATAACATGCTCCCCGGAGAGCTCAAGCTTTTCAAAGCTCTGGGTCTCAATTTCCATTCGGTATATAAAAGGCTCATTTTCGGTTGATTTTGCGAGCATGTAGATGTACGGCCCAGACCTTATCGCCTCGATCACATATGCGTCCGGGTCGGGAAGGGCAATGAGCTCTCTTGCGTAGAAGCTGCCGGGGCTTTCGCTATTTTCCGCCTCATGTACGCTTTTCATAGGTACTGGGCCGCTGACGACGGTGCCTCCGTCCGCCTCATCCCCGCCATTACCCGCACAAGCGGCGAGAGAGAGCAGCATTGTGATCAGCAGCAAAAGGGCAAGGCTTTTCTTCATAGGGACCTCCTTTTCCAATGTGTTGACTGAGCTTGATATATAGATGTAGAATTTTCCATTATTTGGTAATTATATTCAATATATCTTCCCCGGCCGCCGCCATTTATATATAAATTATGCAACATAATTTGGAAATCAAAAGAAAAATAAAGAAATAACATGCACAAATATGGGACATCAATTTTGTGT
>DBGBEC010000062.1:0-5854 GCA_048477415.1 Candidatus Limivicinus sp.
CTGCCGGCAAGGAGTATTTTCTTTTTCTGTCCGGCGGAGAGCTTTTCCATATTCTCGCCGAAGCCGCCCTTTTCAAAGCCCAGCTTGTGGAGGACGGCCCGGAAAAGGCTCTCCTCCAGCCCCATTTCCCGGGCATAGCCCGATATGGGACCGGAGAGGAAGTCCGTATCCTGGCCCACATAGGATATGCTCAGTCCGGAGCCCGGGCTGAGCTCCCCATCATAGCCGGGCCCACGGCCCGTGAGCAGCTTCAGCAGGCTGCTTTTGCCGCTGCCGTTGGGGCCAAGCAGGCTGAGCCGCTCCCCCCGTCTCAGCCGATAGCTCAGCGGGGCGCATACAGCTCTGTCTCCGTAGCGGGGCACAAGGCCGGAGAAGGACAACAGGGTCTCCCTTGGGTATTCCAGGGGGAAAAGCTTCAGGCTCTCCGCCGTCTCCAGGTTCTTCAGCAGGCCCTCCTTCTCATCCAGGGCCCGCTGCTGCCTGGTCTCGATGCTTTTGGCCCGCTTCATCATCTTGGCGGCCTTGTGGCCCACATAGCCCCTGTCCGCCGCCCCTGACTTTGAGGCCTCCACCCGGTCTGACCAGATCTCGTTCCGTCTCCCCGCCTGGCGAAGCCTTTTTATCTCTTTTTTCAGCTCCCGCTCCCGGGCCTGCTCAAAGTCCTGCCGCTGCCGGAAATTCGTGTACCAGGAAGAGAAGTTCCCGCTTTGCAGCTCCGCCCCGTCCCGGTTCAGGGCCAGGATATGGTCCGCGCAGCCGTCAAGAAAGTCCCTGTCGTGGGAGACCAGGATAAAGCCCTCCTTCCCCCGCAGATATCGGGCCGCCTGTCGCCGCCCCTGGGCGTCCAGGTGGTTTGTGGGCTCGTCGATAAGGGGGAAGCTGCCCTCGTTCAAAAACAGGGCCGACAGCAGGAGCTTGGTCCCCTCGCCCTTTGACAGCTCAGAAAAGCTCTTCTCCAGGCTTGCCGGGTCAAAGCCAAGAAGGCCCAGCTCCCGCTCACGCTCCCAGTCCCGGGCCCCCGGCGTCAGCTCCTCCAGCAGCTCCAGAGCGGGCCGCTCCGGGCGGGAGACAGCCCGGGGAAAATATTCAAAGCTCAGCGGGCTTATTATCCGCCCCTCATGCTCAAGCTCTCCCATCAGCAGGCGCAGAAGGCTGCTCTTCCCCCGGCCGTTGCGGCCCACAAGACCCAGCCGCCATGAGCTGTCCAGCCGGAGGTCCAGGTTTTTGAATATATACTCCCCGCCCGGGTAGGCAAAGCTCAGATCTTCTATTTTTATTATCGACATGGCAAAACTCCCTTCACAGCGACGCCTCGGCGGTCCACGCCGGGCGGACAAAAAAAGACGGGACCCGGGAAAACCCAGGTTCCGCCTGTGAGCAGGGCGCGAAAAGCCCCTTGATGGGCCGCCTGCCTATATGCGATGATGAAAAAAACCTGTTCTTCCCATGGGCGCGGGAGCCCCTTTAAAGCAGCCCGGACCGGCGGGTGACGCCCCGCCCCGGACCTTGCCGAAAAGCAAGCCCGCTTCAGCTCAGTTATGGGAAGAAGAAATCATTTTTTCACCTCTGTTCTCTATAGTCCACGCCATGATAGCACAGGCCCCCCTCCCCTGTCAAGCGGGTGGGGGAGGAATTTGTCTGTTTTTTGGCATTTCCGGCTTGACACGTGGACTTCCGCCATGTTAACTTTAAAGTGGATGTTTACAGCACTGTACGGTACGAGGCCAGAAGACGCGACGGGGATATTTCCCGGAAAGGAAGGCCTGACAATGAAAAAAAGCATGAGAAAGAGATCCCGGGCTTACAGGGCGGCGGCGCTGTTGCTCTGCCTTGTTTTGGCGCTGGGTCTGGCGGCCTGCGGCAGCGGTGGGCAGGAAGCGCCGGCAGACAGCGAGCAGATATATATCTCCGAAAAGGACGCCTATTATCCCTTCGAGCCGGGCTTCAGTGTGAATTCCATAGCGGCAAACAGCCGGAGCCTTCTGATTGCGGGAACGAACGGGGAGGAGCTATGCCTGAGTCTTGCCGGGTACAGCCTGGACAAGGAGGGGAAGATCGGTCTTGAGCCGGGGCGGCGGCTGGAGCTTGACCAGCCGGAGGCGGCGGAGGAGGCCGCCGTATACAGCGCCGCGGCGGACCCGGAGGGAAATTTCTACGTTCTCACCGGGGAGGAGCCTGAATATAGCTGAGGGTAGCCGGATCCTTGCCGCCTGACAGCGCCCCTTTTAGGCTCTTTTAGCCCTTTTTTCCTTGGTGGGCGACAGCCCACCCGCGTCAAAAAGAACAAAAATCCCACTAAAATTGTCTGCTGGCAGGTGCTTCGCAGTTTTTACACCCGTATTTTCGTACAGATAATGAAAAGCCCGCAGCGAATACTTGCCGTATTTGCAAGGGCTTTGAAGAAATATGGGCGGAAATCCGGATGTAAAAACCGGTAAGGATCCGGCTACCCTCAGCTATACAATGACCCATACAGGAGCCGTGGAGAATAACCCCGTCTTCAGCGGCGGCTACCGGATACTTAAATACAGTCCCGAGGGGGAATTTATCTCCTCCCTTTCATTCAGCTATGTGTCTCCCACCGGCGCCCCGGCCCGGGGCCTGGTCGTGAGAGAGGGGGGCTTTCTTGTATACACGGCCATGGATATTTTGCTGCTGGACGAGGGCGGAAAGATAGAGCAGGCCCTTGCGGACCAGGACCTGCAAATTTTCGGCGTTCAGCGCTGCGACATGGGGATGCTCGCCAGCTGCTGGAATAATGGCCCGGAAAACCACGGCCCCCTTACGGTGAAGATAGGTCCGGACGGCTCAAAGGAGATCCTCCCCTGCCAGGCGGCCAGCCTTTCCCCCTGCCAGGCCATGGACGGAAAATATCTTCTGAACACCGGCACGGATTTTGTGAACTGGGACTTTGAGGCGGAGCAGCAGCTTGACCTTTTGTCCTGGAACTATGGCGACGCGATGGGTTCAAACTGCACAGGGGTCATCCAGCTTGGCCCCCGCTCCTTTGCCTATACCACATCCGGAGGAGAAGCCGTCCGCCTTATAAGCGCCGTGGCCGTGCCCAGGACGGAAAAGAGCGTTGTAAACGTGGCCGTCTGCGGCGCGGCAACGGCCAAAGCCACCCTTTTGGGGCTGAACAATTCCGATTCTCTATATTATTATGAATATACCGAATATAAGGACAGCGAGCTTGACCGCCTGTTGACGGAGATAAGCGCCGGAGAGGGCCCAGACCTTATTCTCTTCAATAATAATATCGACACCAGCTCCGACGCCTTTCTTGATCTCTACACCCTTATCGATCAGGACCCCCAGCTCAGCCGGGAGAGCTTTGTGCCCGGGCTCCTCCCCGCCATTGAGATCAAGGGAGAGCTGCACACGATATGGACCAGCTTTGAGATTGACACCCTTGCCATCCGCAGTGCCGACGCGCCGGAGGGGCCGGACCTTACCATAGAGGACCTGGACCGCATCCTGGCCGAGAACAGCCAGTACAAGGCTGTTTTCGACACCTATATGACCAGGCATAATCTTCTTAGCTGGCTGGGCAGCATAAGCACGGGAAAATATATCGACTGGAGCAACGCGACCTGTGATTTCACAGAGCCCTCCTTCGCCCAGCTTCTGGCCTGGTGCGACGAGATGGAGCTGGACTATTCAGGCGAGGTAGCGCCCTATTCCCATGACCAGTCTGAGATCATTCTGAGCACGGAGTTTTTCGGCGTCGCCGCCAGGATAAATGCCATACGCAACAATTTCCAGGCTCCCATCAGCTTTGTGGGCTTCCCCAACTGCGGCGGCCGGGGCAATTTCTTCCAGCAGAACAGCGGCTGCTCCGCGGCCATCCCGGCAAACAGCCGGAACATAGATGGGGCCTGGGCCCTCATCCATGAACGGCTGATGACCTCCAACCAGATCGACGCCTATCCGGGGGACGGCTTCCCCGCGATAATGGAGGCCTTTGAACGGGCCGTCTCCGCCGACTGTGACGAGGAGGGCTATGACCAGATACTGGATCTCCTCAGCCGGACCGACCGGGCCATCAGATGGGAGGACTGGAAGATAGTGGAAATGATAACAGGATCGGGCACCGCTTATCTTGCCGGCGACAAAAGCCTTGAAGACACCGTTGCCCTGATCCAAAGCCGCGTCAGCATCTACCTGTCCGAAAAATTTGGCTGACCCGGCCGTGTCCCACTCAGCTATACGAGCAGAGCGAAATACCCGCGCGCGGCATATCCCAGGCTGAAGGCTGCGCCCTTGCCTCCCCCGCTTTACTGCTTAGCTCACTCTTACCTGTAGTTTTTTGACAGGCTGTGCGAGAAAAAGAGGGCCCTCGGCCCTCTTTTTCTCGCTTTGTCGATATTGTCAGCATTCTCTGCTGTGGGGATATGCCTCAGGCCTGCTCGGCGGCTGCGGCTGCGGGCTGGGGCATGTCGTCGGTGAGCCACTCATCGGGGTAGGCGGCCATGGAGGCCTTGAGGTCCACATTGGCCTTGTTCTTCAGGTACCTGCTCCTCAGCACAAAGTAGAGAAAGCCGCCGCCGTAGAAGATGATTATGCCGATGATGGTGCGCAGGTCCAGGGTGGTAAAGAGGTTATAGCTGAGGAAGAAGGTCACGCCGATATGGACGATGACCATGACCCAGAGCACGGGCTTTGGTATGCGGAAGAAGGACTTTTTGAAGCGCTCGGGCAGCTTGTTGGGGGCAATGAGGACAGTGATGACAGGCAGCAGGCCCACCAGCAGCGCCGGGGCGTTCATGACCGCGAACACATAGTCCAGGGGCAGGTTCAGGGCGGAGGGGACGATGGCGATTATGCACATGATGGTGATTATCCTGTGGGGCACGCCGAACCTGTTGGTAGCGGTGAGCCACTTGGGGAAGAGACCGTCCTTGGCGGCGGTGTGCATTACGCGGCCGCTCTCCAGGAAGGAGGCCAGCAGGGTGGTCAGCAGGCCGAAGGTAGCGCCGCCGATGACGAAGAATTTGAAGATGAAGCCGGGCATGAAGGTCTTTGCCACAACGGACAGGGGCTGGTTCGCCACTTCCTGCCAGGGAATGACATGGGAGGCTACAAGGCCTATCATGGCGTAGAGCAGGCAGCAGCAAATGGTGGAAATGCCCATGGCCTTGGGCAGGGACCTGCGGGGATTTTCTATCTCGTCGGCGATATAGGTAAGGCCGGTGGCGCCGAAGAGGGAGGAGCGGACAAAGCTGACCGCGAAGATGATGGGCATTATGCCGGTGGTAGTGACCATGCCCTTAAAGGAGAAGTTCTTGATATGGGGCGCGCCAAGCACGATGAACAGGCCCAGGGCCAGGATGATAAGGCCGACCATTATGTTCTGCACCATGGCGGAGGTCTTTATATTGAAGAGGCAGGGTATGAAGACGATGAGGACCGCCACGATACCCGCGAGCTGGGGAGTGAGGAAGGGGAAGATATCAGGCAGATACTGGCCGGCCGCAAGGCCCAGAACGCTGAGGTTCAGCATTTCCATCACCTTGTTCCATTCCCACATGAAGCCCAGGGTGGGGTTCATGAAGCGGGAGACGTATACATAGTCGCCGCCGGTGACGGGGACGGCGCTGGCCAGGACCATCATTGGGATGTTCAAAAGCATGACCGCGAGACCGGCAATAAGATAGGTTATGGGGATCCCGGGCCCGGCAAAGGCGATGGCGACGCCTGTCATGCTGAAAATGCCGCTGCCGATGATGTCGCCCATTGCCATAAGAGTCGCGTCAGTACAGTTCATTTTTTTCAGGACTTTTCCTGAGTTCTTCTTACTCATGGCTCTACTCCTTAATATTTTATTTTTCCTCCCGCCCGGGCTTTACAGCGC
>DBGBEC010000063.1:0-2487 GCA_048477415.1 Candidatus Limivicinus sp.
GTCTGGGGGGGATGAGGCGCAGGGCCTCGTCCGAGCCGGAGGCGCGGGTGTTCGTCAGGTGCTTTGTGCGGCAGACATTGACGGACACGTCGTCCGCCTTGGGGCAGACGCCGACCACCATGCCCGCATAGACCTTGGTGCCGGGGGTGATGAACATGGCCCCGCGGTCCTGGGCGTTCCATATGCCATAGGCCACGGCCTCCCCGGTCTCGAAGGCGATGAGAGAGCCGGTGCTCCGCCGGGCTATCTCCCCCTTATAGGGCTCATAGCGCTCGAAGACCGAGGCCAGGATGCCCTCGCCCTTGGTGTCGGTCAAAAATTCGTTCCGGTAGCCGAAGAGGCCCCGGGATGGGACGAGGAACTCCAGCTTCATCCGGTTGCCCACGGGGGTCATCTCGATAAACTCGCCCTTGCGGCTCCCGAGCTTTTCCATGACGGAGCCCATGCTGTCCTGGGGCACGTCCACCACCACTCTCTCCACCGGCTCGCAGAGCTTGCCCTCTATCTCTTTATAGAGCACCCGGGGCGGGGAGACCTGGAACTCGTAGCCCTCCCGGCGCATGGTCTCGATGAGGATGGAAAGGCTCATCTCGCCGCGGCCGGCCACGTTGAAGCTGTCTGTACTGTCGGCCACGTCGCTTACCCGCAGGGACACGTCCTTCAGGGTTTCCCGGGTGAGCCGGTCCTTTATCTGGCGGGAGGTGACGAATTTGCCCTCCTTGCCGGCAAAGGGGCTGTCGTTTACAGAGAAGGTCATCTCCAGAGTGGGCGCACCTATCTTCACAAAGGGCAGGGCCTCCGCCGCGCCCCGGGCACAGACGGTGTCGCCGATGGTGACGTCGCCGATACCGCTCATGGCGATGATGTTCCCGGCCCCGGCCTCTGTCACCGGCACCCGGCCCAGCCCGTCGAACTGGTAGAGGGACACGGCCTTGGCCCGCAGGGGCGTCTCGTCCGGCGCGTGGAAATTGCAGACCTCTATCTCCTGGTTCTGCCTGATGATCCCCCGCTCTATCCTGCCGACGGCGATACGGCCCACATACTCGTTGTAGTCCACGCTGCTGACGAGCATCTGGAAGGGGGCTTCCAGATCTATCTCCGGCGCGGGGATATACTCCAAAATAGTCTCGAACAGGGGCTTCAGATCCTCGCCCTGAACGTCGGGGGAATAGCTGGCGGTACCCTGGCGGCCGGAGCAGAAGAGCATGGGCGAATCAAGCTGCTCATCCGTGGCGTCCAGGTCCATGAGCAGCTCCAGGACCTCGTCGATGACCTGGTGTATCCGCTGGTCGGGCCGGTCTATCTTGTTTATGACCACGATCACCCGGTGGCCAAGCTCCAGGGCCCGGCTGAGGACGAAGCGGGTCTGGGGCATGGGACCCTCGGCCGCGTCGACCAGAAGGATGACCCCGTTGACCATTTTCAGCACCCGCTCCACCTCGCCTCCAAAGTCGGCGTGGCCCGGGGTGTCCACGATGTTTATCTTGGTGTCGCCATACCAGACGGCGGTGTTTTTGGCCATGATGGTTATGCCCCGCTCCCGCTCCAGGTCGTTGGAGTCCATTACCCGGTCCACGGGCTCCTGGTTTTCCCGGTACACGCCGGACTGCTTGAGCAGTTCATCCACCAGGGTGGTCTTGCCATGGTCAACGTGGGCGATTATCGCCACATTTCTAAGCTTATCCATAATTCTGCGCTCCTTGAGCTAAAAAGTCTTTTCATTATATAATAACACAAAGCTGGATTTTAACACCTGCCGGGCAAAATTGCAAGGGACAGCGGCGAAAAAAGAGGCTCCGCGCGCAATAAATATCCGCCCCTGCCCCCGGGCTGATTGAAATTGCCGCCCGGGCATGGTAAAATCCGGGTAAGCACGATAAAAACAGATATGGAGAAGCCCTATGAGCTACAACTTTTTTGCCTACATCTCCCGCATGCGCTATATCGGCCGCTGGAGCCTTATGAGAAACGCCCTGCCCGAGAATATCCAGGAGCACAGCCACATGACGGCGGTGCTGGCCCACGCCCTGGCCGTCATCCGGCGCGATATTTTTGCCAGCCCCTGCCAGCCGGAGCTCTGCGCCGCCGCCGCCCTGTATCACGACTGCCCGGAGATACTCACCGGGGACCTGCCCACGCCCATAAAATACCACAGCCCGGAGATACGAGAGGCCTACGGCAAGGTGGAGGAGCTGGCCTGGGAAAAGCTGCTGGCCACCCTGCCCCCCGCTCTCCGCCCCGCCTTTCAGGGCCTGTTCACCGGGGAGGAGGAGCAGAGCTGCCGCGATATCATAAAGGCGGCGGACAAGCTCTCCGCCTATATAAAATGCGTGGAGGAACGGAAGGCCGGCAACAACGAGTTCCTGTCCGCCGAGAGGCAGCTCAGGACCCTGCTGGACAGCAGCCCCCTGCCGGAGCTCAAATATTTCATTGACAATTTCATCCCCGCCTTTGAACTCACCCTGGATGAGCTGGGCGCCATAGAAT
>DBGBEC010000064.1:0-8162 GCA_048477415.1 Candidatus Limivicinus sp.
CTTCAATTGACTTGTGAAAATTTAACAAAAATTGCTCCCGTATTTTGACGGGCTTTTGAAAACAGCTTAAGAAATTCAACATTTACCGTAAATAAACCCATTGTTTTTCTCTGTATCTCTGATAAAATTATTAACAGACGGGCATTTATGCCCCGCCACAAATCTATTCTTATGGAGGAAACAAGAAATGAAAAAGATCCTTGCTCTGCTGCTGGCTCTGGTCATGGTCTTCGCTCTGGCCGCCTGCGGCGGTACCGACGCTCCCGAGACCACCGAGGCCCCTGCCGACGCTCCCGCCGAGGCCCCTGCCGAGGGCGAAATGAAGGTGGGCGTGTTCTGGTACAACTTCGCCGACACCTTCATGTCCACCGTCCGCACCGCTCTGGACGAGGAACTGACCGCAAAGAACGTCAGCTACCAGAACTTTGACGGCAACAACAACCAGACCACCCAGAACGAGCAGATCCAGACCGCCGTTACCGACGGCTACAACCTGCTGGTCGTCAACATGGTCACTACCGGCTCTTCCGACGTTGCCAAGGAGATCATATCCATCGCCAACGGCGTTCCCGTGATATTCTTCAACCGCGCCATCGAGCCCGACGGCGAGGAGGGCTCCGTCCTCAACGAGAATCCCAGCATCTGCTTCATCGGCACCGACGCTCCCGAGGCCGGACACATGCAGGGCAAGATGGTCGGTGAGTATCTTGTCGCCAATTATGACACCGTTGACCTCAACGGCGACGGCGTTATCAGCTATGCCCTTATGAAGGGCGACGAGGCCAACGTGGAGGCCATCTACCGCAGCCAGTACGGCGTTGAGGACGCGAATCTCGTCCTTGAAGAGGCCGGCAAGCCCGCCATGAGGTACTTCGACGAGAGCAACACCGCCGGCTACCAGGTGGACCTGAACGGTTCCTGGTCCGCCCAGGCCGCTCTTGACTACATGAACACCAACCTCTCCCAGTACAACGAGGCCAACGGCAACATGATCGAGGTCATAATCTGCAACAACGACAACATGGCCGAGGGCTGCATCTCCGCCCTTGAGACCGCCGGCTACAACACCGGGGCCGAAGACGCCGTGACCATCCCCGTGTTCGGCGTTGACGCCACCGACGCTGCCAAGGAGCTCATCGCCGCCGGCAAGATGACCGGCACCGTCAAGCAGGACGCTGTGGGCATGGCCCAGGCTATCGCCTCCGTGGTCGAGGCCGTCTCCGGCGGCAGCGCCATGGCCGACGCTGTTGCCGCTGTTGCCGGCACCGCCGACATCTTCAGCATCGCCGAGGGCATCAGCAACAAGCTCTTTGTCGCCTACGCTCCTTACACCGCATAATCTGTTTCGCGACCTTTAAAGGGGGCGGCTGTCGTTTTGGCGGCAGCCGCCCCTTAACTCAGTATAACGGGAGGGAAGAAAGGTATGGCACAGGATATCCTGCTGCGGATGACGGATATCACCAAAACATTTCCCGGCGTCAAGGCTTTGGACAATGTCTCCCTGGAGCTTCAGGCGGGCACGGTCCACGCTCTCATGGGCGAAAACGGCGCCGGCAAGTCCACCCTTATGAAATGCCTCTTCGGTATTTACAGCAAGGACAGCGGACACATATATCTGGAAGGAAAAGAGATCAATTTCAAAAACAGCAAGGAGGCGCTCAACAGCGGCGTCGCCATGGTCCATCAGGAGCTCAACCAGGCGCTCAAGCGCTCTGTCATGGACAACATCTGGCTGGGCCGCTACCCCAAGACCGGCGGCTTCATAGTCAACGAGAAAAAAATGTACAAGGACACCATCGCGGTTTTCGAGGAACTTGGCATAAGCGTTGACCCCAGGCGGATAATGGGCACCATGCCCGTATCCCAGAGGCAGATGGTGGAGATAGCCAAGGCCGTCTCCTACAATTCAAAAGTGATAGTATTTGACGAGCCCACCTCGTCCCTGACCGAGCAGGAGGTGGAGCATCTTTTCAAGATAATAAACATGCTCAGAGACAGGGGCATTGGCATTATCTATATCTCCCACAAGATGGCGGAGATAAAGCGCATCTCCGACTATATCACCGTCATGCGGGACGGGACCCATGTGGCCACAAGACCCGCCAAAGAGCTGGACATGAACGACATAATAAAGCTCATGGTGGGCCGGGAGCTCACGAACCAGTTCCCGCCCAAGGACAACAAGCCCGGCGAGACCTTCCTTCAGGTAGAACACCTTACGGCCCAATACTCCCTTTTGAACGATGTGTCCTTTGAGGCGCGCAGAGGCGAGGTCCTGGGTCTGGCGGGTCTTGACGGCAGCGGCCGCACCGAGACGCTGGAGAACATTTTCGGCGTGGCAACCAGGAAAGAGGGCGTTATAAAGCTCGACGGGAAACTCTGCAAGAACCGCAACCCCAAGGAATCCATCAAAAACGGCTTTGCCCTTCTCACCGAGGAGCGCCGGGCCACAGGCATATTCTCCATCCTGGACATTCGCGAGAACACCGTCATATCCAGCCTGAAAAAGCACCTGAAGCTTGGCCTGTATCTGAGCAAGCGCTCCATGAGGCAGGACACCCAGTGGTCCATAGACGCCATGCGCACCAAGACCCCAAATCAGGACACCAAGATCCGCAGTCTCTCCGGCGGTAATCAGCAGAAGGTCATAATAGGCCGCTGGCTCCTTACCGAGCCCGAGGTCCTGCTGCTGGACGAGCCCACCCGCGGTATCGACGTGGGCGCGAAATACGAGATATACCAGCTTATCCTTGACCTGGCGAAAAAGGGCAAGACCGTGCTTGTGGTATCCTCCGAAATGCCGGAGCTTCTGGGCATATGCGACAGGATACTGGTCATGTCCGGCGGCAGGCTTGCCGGCGAGGTGGACGCCAGAACCACCAGCCAGGAGGAGATCATGACTCTGGCCGCTAAATATGTTTAAAGGGAGGACGCAGCATGACAAACCCGGTAAAAAATTTGCAGCGTACAGCCGAGGAATACAGAAGGCTTGACAGCAGGGACAAACGCCGCTTCTGGGCCGACGGCTTTTTGAATAACGCGCTCTACATACTTATGGCTATCTTCATCGTATACACCGCCATAAAGAACGAAAACTTCCTCAAGCCCGGCTCCATCGTGAATATAGTGTCCCTGGCGGCGGCCTCGCTGCCCATGGCGCTGGGTATAGCGGGCTGTATCGTCCTCACCGGCACCGACCTTTCCGGCGGCCGCGTGGTGGGCCTTACCGCCGCCGTCTCCGGCGCTCTGCTCCAAAACCCCGAGATATCCAGGAAGATGTTCGCGGGCCTTCCCGCCATCACTCCCGGCTGGATAATCGTGGTGGTGCTCTGCGTCATCCTCCTCGGCGCTGTGATAGGCCTTATAAACGGCTTCTTCGTGGCCAAGTTCAGCCTGCACCCCTTCATCGTCACCCTGGCCACCCAGCTCATAACCTATGGTCTTATCCTTATCTTCTTCATGCTCAACGGCAACAACGGTCAGCCCGTCTCCGGCCTGTCAGACAGCTATAAGAGCGTGGTGTCCGCCCCCTTCATCAAGTTCGAGACAGAGAAATACGGCACCATATCCATCCCCTGGTATGTGCTCTATGCGGTGCTGCTCACCGCCCTGATGTGGTTCATCTGGAACAAGACCACCTTCGGCAAGAATATGTTCGCCGTTGGCTCCAACGCGGAAGCGGCCAAGGTCTCCGGCGTCAACGTCTTCTGGACCACGGTCCTTGTCCACACCCTGGCCGGCGCCATGTACGGCGTCACCGGCTTTATCGAGGGCGCCCGCATAAGCTCCATCACCCAGAGCGCCGGCCTAAACTACGAGTGCGACGCTATAGCGGCCTGCGTTATAGGCGGCGTGTCCTTCGTCGGAGGCACCGGCAAGATAGGCGGCATAGTGCTTGGCGTTTTCATCCTGCGGATCATCTTCGTGGCCCTCTCCATGCTGAGCATCGAGCCCAGCTATCAGTACATAATCAAGGGCGCCATCATCCTTGCCGCCTGCTCGCTGGATATGCGCAAGTATCTTGTGCGCAAATAAGCCTTTGCTTTTTTGGAGGTAGCGCCCATGCATGAAGGGCTGAAGAGAAAATTTGAAGAACAGTTCGGCCGGCCGGCGGAGTTTATCTTCTCCGCCCCCGGCCGCACGGAGCTGGGCGGGAACCACACGGACCACCAGCTCGGCAAGGTCCTTGCCGGAGCCGTCAGCCTGGACACTGTGGCGGCCGTGGCGCTGAGCGGCGAACACCGCATAAATGTCAAGTCAGAGGGCTATCCTCTGTGCCGGGTAGAGCTGGACAGGCTCTCCCCTCTGGAGGCCGAACGCGGCACCAGCTCCGCCCTCGTCCGGGGCATGGCCGCCCAGGCGGCGGAGCGCGGCAGGGTCCCCGGCTTTGACGCCTATGTGATATCCAGCGTCCTGCCGGGCAGCGGTCTGTCCTCCTCCGCCGCCTTTGAGGTGCTTATAGGCACCATAATAAACCGGCTTGCCGGTCTGGGGCTCAGCCCGGTGGACATCGCCCGCCAGGGCCAGCAGGCTGAGAACCTGTTTTTCGGCAAGCCCTGCGGACTTATGGACCAGACGGCCTCCGCCGTGGGGAACATCGTCTATATAGACTTCGCCGAGCCTGAGCGGCCCCTGGTCCAGCCGGTGGATTTCGACTTTTCGGCCTCCGGCCACGCCCTGTGCATAATAAACAGCGGCGCGGACCACGCCGACCTCACCGCCGAATACGCCGCCATTCCGGAGGAGCTTTTTCAGGTCTGCGCCTTCTTCGGCAAAGAGAAGCTCCGCCAGGTGGACGAGGAGGAGTTTTATAAAAACATCTCAGGGGTCCGCAGGGCGGCGGGAGACCGGGCCCTGCTCCGGGCCATCCACGTCTTTGAGGAGAACCACCGGGTAGACGCCCAGGTCGCCGCCCTGCGCCGGGGCGATCTTGACAGCTTTCTCCGGCTATGCAGCCAGTCGGGCCGCTCCTCCTGGATGTATCTTCAAAACGTTATCCCCACGGGGAACACCGCCCGGCAGGAGCTGGCCTTCAGCCTGGCCCTCACAGAGCGGCTCCTCGGCGGTCGGGGCGCCTTCCGGGTCCACGGCGGGGGCTTTGCCGGCACTATCCAGGCCTTTGTGCCCGTGGACATGCTCCAGGGCTTCAGCCGGGGCGTCGACGCGGTCCTCGGCCCGGGAAGCTGCCAGCCCCTGGCCATCCGCCCCGAAGGGGGCATTCTTCTGGAGGAATTATGAAAGGATATATAGACGCGCTCCTTGCCTACGGTCTTGAAAAAGGCCTTATCCGCGCCGGAGACGAGAGCTTTGTCTTCAACCGGCTTCTTGAGATAATGGGCCTTGACCAGGCCGAGGGGGAGGAAATGGCCTCTCTCTCACTAACTGAGATACTGTCCGCCCTCACGGACAAGGCCGTGGAGCGGGGCCTGATCGACGACAACATCACCGCCCGCGACCTTTTTGATACCAAGCTCATGGGGGCGCTCACGCCCTTCCCCCACGAGGTGAGGGACCGCTTTTCCGCCCTGTGCGGCCAAAGCCCCCGGGCCGCCACCGACTGGTACTATAAATTCAGCCAGGACACTAACTACATCCGCCGGGACCGTATCGAGAAGGACCGGCACTGGCTCTACCCCTGCGAGTATGGGGAGCTGGACATAACCATCAACCTCTCCAAGCCCGAAAAGGACCCAAGGGCCATCGCCGCCGCCAGGCTCGCCCCCCAGTCGGGCTATCCCAAGTGCCAGCTCTGTCTGGAGAACGAGGGATATGCCGGGCGGATGAACCACCCGGCAAGGCAGAACCACCGGGTCATCCCCGTCACCATCGACGGCTCCGACTGGTTTTGGCAGTATTCCCCCTATGTTTACTATAACGAGCACTGCATAGTTTTCAACGGCAGCCACAGCCCCATGAAGATCGACCGGGCGGCTTTCAGGAAGCTCTTCGACTTTGTGCGCCAGTACCCCCATTATTTTGTGGGCTCCAATGCGGATCTGCCCATTGTGGGCGGCTCCATCCTGAGCCACGACCATTTTCAGGGCGGCCGCTATGAATTCGCCATGGCAAAGGCCCCGGTGGAGACGGAGCTCTCCTTCAAGGGCTTTGAGGATGTGAGGGCGGGCATAGTGAAGTGGCCCATGTCCGTCATCCGGCTGAGCGGCGGAGACAGCGGCAGGCTGGTGGAGCTGGGTGACAAGATCCTGCGCTGCTGGCGGGGCTACAGCGATGTGAGCGTCCAGATACACGCCCACACCGACGGGGCCGACCACAACACCATCACCCCCATAGCCAGAAAGCGGGGGGAGGACTTCCAGCTTGACCTGGTGCTCAGGAACAACCTGACCACCGAGGAATATCCCCTGGGCCTCTTCCACCCGCATCAGGAGCTGCACCACATAAAGAAGGAGAACATCGGCCTTATCGAGGTCATGGGTCTGGCCGTTCTCCCCTCCCGGCTCAAGGGCGAGCTGGAGGAGCTGAAGCAGGCCCTGCTCAGCGGTCGGGACATCCGGGACGATGAGCGGCTCTCCATACACGCCGACTGGCTGGACGAGCTCAAGATTAGATATGAGTTCAGCGCCGAAAATGCCGAGGACATCCTCTGCCGCGAGGTGGGGGCAGTGTTCATGCGCGTTCTGGAAGACGCTGGAGTGTATAAGCGGGACCAGGCCGGTCAGGCCGCCTTTCTCCGCTTTGTCCAGGCCGTGAACCAAACCTGAATTAGTCTAAAAGCCCTTCCCTGTAGTTTCCCAACATGTCAAAGCCAAGGCCACCGGCGGATCCGCCGGTGGCCTTGGCTTATTATTCACTATTCACTATCCACTTTCCATGCCCCTGTGGCCTGTTTCCCTTCAAGCACCAGGCTCTCCACCTCTTTCAGGGACAGGCCCTTTTCCCGGGCAATAGCGGCCAGGTCTTCATATTCGGCCTTTTCCCGGCGGACGCCCCAGCCCTGGGCAGTCTTTACGCGGACGGGGCCGAGCGCTGTATCCTGCCGGCGAAACTCCCGGCTGAGCGTGCTGCGGCGGCAGCTGTATTCCCGGACCCCCAGGGTGCTGGTGTGCTTGAAGAGGCAGCGGAGCATGCTCTCTCTCTGCTCCTCCCGGCAGAGGCAGCACAGGAGCTGGGCAGGACGGCTCTTTTTCATCAGTATGGGGCTCACATAGACATCCAGAGCCCCCTGGCGGAAAAGCTCCTCCAGAGCAAAGCCTATGGCCTCGGGGCTCATATCGTCCAGGTTGCAGCGGAGCTCCAGCACCCGCTCCTCCCCTTCTTCAGCCTCCCCCAGCATGGCCCTGAGCAGGTTTGCCGTCTCAAAATCCTTCGTACCCGCGCCATAGCCGCTTTTTTCCAGCCTCATCATGGGCATTGGGCCAAAGCTCCCGGCGAAGTGCCGCAGCAGAGCGGCCCCGGTGGGGGTACACAGCTCACCCTTTATGCCGGTGGAATATATGGGCAGGCCCCGGAGTATAAGCTCGGTGGCGGGAGCCGGGACGGGCAGGATCCCGTGGGCGCATTTGACGCTGCCGCTGCCCACATGGATGGGAGATGCGCATATCCTGTCCGGGGCCAGCTCCCCGATAAGCATGCATACCCCCACTATGTCCGCGAAGGCGTCCAGCGTGCCCAGCTCGTGGAAGTGGATATTCTCCGGCTCCTCCCCGTGGACCTGGGCCTCGGCCCCGGCTATGAGCTGATACACGGCCAGAGCGTCCTGCCGGGTCTTCTCCCCGGCGGGGAGCTTTTCGATAAGGGCGTAAACGTCCTTCAGGCTCGTATGATGGTGATGGTGGTGCCGGTGGGGCTCAGTCTCCTCATGCCCCTCCTCCCGGCCCTGGGCCAGTACGCGCATATGTGTGGCGCCTATGCCGCTTTTCTTCACCCTCTCGGCGGATACATGCACCATGCCGCCCAGGGCCCGGTCCAGCCGCTGGAGAAAATCTTCCGGCGCGGGGTGCAGCTCCAGCAGGGCGGCCATCAGCATGTCCCCGGCGGCCCCCATGGAGCAGTCAAAATATAATATCCTCACAGGCTCTTCTCTCTCTCCTTTTCGTCCAACTCCACTTTTTCAAACCAGGGTGACAGAAGCTTTTTTATCTCCCCCAGCTCCGCCCGGCCCCGGGGGAGCTGTTCCCCGGTGAGCTGAAGCAGCGCCCCGC
>DBGBEC010000065.1:0-1956 GCA_048477415.1 Candidatus Limivicinus sp.
CAATTTGTGAACATTAGCCTATAATCAAATTGGAATAAGTATTCCGAAAGTGATTTAAATCTTAACGTCTGCTTAACGTGAATAAATAATGCTGAAATTATCATTCCAAGATCCCTCGCCCGTGGGGCGGCGGGCGCGTTCAGTATCAGAGAAAGGAGGGTGAGCATGGAGCTGAGGATATATGAGGACAGGTGCAAGGGCTGCGGATTCTGCGTAAAGGCCTGCCCCATGAAGGCGCTGTCCTTTTCCGAGAAGATAAATGTGCAGGGTGTGAACTTCACCCAGGTGGACAGAGAAAAATGCATTGCCTGCGGGACGTGCTACACGGTGTGTCCGGATCTGGTCTTTGAGATCCAATAAGTAACAGGAGGTGTTTCAAGTGGCAAAAAAATTGATGAAGGGCAACGTGGCCCTGGCGGAGGCGGCCGTTCTGGCCGGGTGCCGGTTTTTCTCCGGATATCCCATTACGCCCCAGACGGAGATAATGGAATATCTGTCCTCAAGAATGCCCGAGATGGGCGGGCGCTTTGTCCAGTCGGAGTCTGAGGTATCGGCCATAAACATGCTTTACGGCGCGGCTACGAGCGGGTATCGGGTCATGACCTCTACCTCGGGCCCGGGCTTCAGCCTTATGCAGGAGGGTATCTCGTATCTCGCCGCGATGAATATGCCCTCTGTTGTGGTGGACGTGTGCAGATACGGCAGCGGGATCGGCCTTATATCCCCGGGCCAGTCAGATTATTTGCAGGTAACGAAGGGCGGCGGCCACGGGGACTACAAGCTTTTGGTATACGCCCCCAGCACGGTGCAGGAGTCTGTGGATATGATGAGCCTGGCCTTTGACAAGGCGGAGGAGTATATGACCCCGGTGATAGTTCTCTCCGACGGGGCCATCGGCCAGATGATGGAGGGCGTGGAGCTGCCGGAGGCTCAGCCCGTGGACCCGGATAAGCCCTGGGCGCTGAAGGGGGCCGACGCCGCCCATGCCAGAAATCTTTACACCGGCGCTTTCGACGGGCCGGAAAACGATGTGAAGATCAGGGAAAAATACAGGATGATGCAGCAAAACGAGCAGCGCTGGGAAGAGATAGCCACAGAGGACGCGGAGATAGTCCTGGTGGCCTACGGTATATCCTCCCGTATCTGCAAGCGGGCTGTGAAGCTGGGCAGGGAGCAGGGGCTGAAGCTTGGCCTGCTGCGGCCCATTACGGTGTGGCCCTTCCCGGCGGACGCGTTTCAGGGCCTTGTGAAAACGGCGAAGGCCTTTCTGGCGGTGGAGATGAGCGCGGTGGGCCAGCTCGTCGAGGACGTGGCTCTGACGGTCCGGGGTGAAAAGCCGGTGTATGTGCTCCCCACGGGAATGACGCCGCCCAAGGAAAGCCAGATCCTGGAAAAAGTGAAAAACATCCTGGACGGCAAAGAAAAGGAGGCGTTTTAAATGGCAAGAAGTTTTAAAGCCCCCGAAATAATGAGCGTGAAAACAAACAGCTTCTGCGCCGGCTGCGGCCACGGGATAATAACCCGGCTCCTGGCCGAGGCTCTGGAAGAGCTGGGCCTTGCGGAAAGGGCCATCCTGAATGTGGGTATCGGCTGCTACTGCGCGGTGGGAAGCCTTATAAAGGTAGACAGCCTTGACTCGCCCCATGGCAGAGCGCCCGCCGTAGCCACGGGCATAAAGCGGCTGCGTCCGGAGAACATTGTCGTGACCTATCAGGGGGACGGGGACATCTCCTCCATCGGCTGCGGCGAGATCGTCCACGCCGCCGCCAGAAACGAAAAGATAACCAGCATTTTCGTCAATAACGGCGTCTACGGCATGACCGGCGGCCAGATGGCCCCCACCACCCTGATCGGGCAGAAGGCCACCACCTGCCAGAGCGGACGCACCAAGGAGCAGGCTGGTATGCCGATCCGTGTCTCTGAAATGCTCTCCACGCTGGATGGCTGTGTATATGC
>DBGBEC010000066.1:0-4971 GCA_048477415.1 Candidatus Limivicinus sp.
TTTTTTGTTGGGCACAGTCACCAGCGCTCTTAGTTCCCGGAGAAGCGGGACAACAGCTCGTCTATGGCCGGGTCGCCGCGGAGGAAGGCGTATTCCTCCTTTTGCTTTATCTCGGTCAGGACAGCCTTGGCAACGCCGCGCAGGCTGCTGTCGGGGCCGGACTTTGTGGGAAGGCGGTAGAAAAGGGGAGAAGCTTTCAGGTCCCAGGGCTTTTCCGCCTCCTCCAGGGCCTGCCTTAACAGGGGGACGGCGGCCTCCCTGTCCTTGCGCCGCAGGGCAAGGATGAGCCGGGGGACCAGGGCGGTGTAGCCCCAAAGACCGAAAAGGCCGCTCAGTTCGGCGCAGATATCCGTTATCCTGTCGGCCAGGTCTCCCCGGCCGGTCTTGTCCTCCAACTCTGACAGGCTGTACAGATAGCCGCTGAGGCGGGTCACGGTCTTCATGACCTGGCCCTCAAGCAAGATAGCGGCGGCGGAATCTTCGCCCCGGCTGCTCATGAGCCTTACCTGAAGGGCCAGCCTGTCAACAGCCGTGTTCTGATCCGGCAGCCCGTTTATCAGCTCCTCGGCCTTTTCATATTCGCCCCTTTCTATTTGCCGGCCCGCCAGTATCTGCACGGCGGCCTGGCGTATCTTCTCGTTCCGGCTCCCGGCGCTCTGCTCCAGCCAGGCGCCTATTTTCCCGTCCCAGGCCTCTCTCCGCGCACCCTCCGGCTCGGCGCTCAAAAGGCCGCTCAAAACGCAGGCGGCGCTGTACACAAGGGCGTCGCAGCGGGGATATTCCCATATCTTCCGCTCCGCCATCTCAAAGGCTGAAGCAGGGTCCCCGCCGAGCGCGGCCAGGGAAAGGGCGTTTATAAATCGTGTCAGCTCCAGATCAGACAGCTCTTCCCTGAAGGAGAAGAGCTCGTTCATGTCCATCTCCAAAAGCCGCGCCAGAGCCGGCAGCAGGCCAATGTCGGGAAGGCTCCCGCCCCGCTCCCACTTGTTCACCGCCGGGGTGGACACTCCAAGGCTGCTTGCCACCTGCTCCTGGGTGAGCCCCAGTTCCTTCCGACGCTTTCGTATCTTTTCGCTCAGCATATCGATCACCTCGCCCCCATTATAACAGCTCTGCCGCCCACACGCAACTGAGCGCTTGTTAAAAGCCGGAAAGGCAAAATTAACCGCCCGGATGTACCGGGGAGCCGGAGCATTTTCGGCTAATAACAGTATAGGAAGAATAAGTCTTGGCGATATCGACAAAAATAGCCGGACCAATTGACAAAAAATGTGCAAAATGTTATCATACAGACAGTAGTATCCAAACAGAAGCTCAGGCCCCGGCACTGTGCTTTTTGGGCTGCGGGCCATGATCTGAGCAGAAACTGACTTCGCCCCTGGACAGGCTCTTCCCCTGGCCAGGGGCCTTCTTGACGAGGTGGAAAAATGAAGAAGAAAACGCTTTTGCCCTTTCTCTGCCTCCTGCTCCTGCTGTCCGCCTGCGGCAGAGAGGAGCCGCCGGAGGAGGCGGCCGGCGACGGACTGGGCTACACAGTGTATAAGGAGCCCTTGCCTCATGAGCTGGCCTACAGCAGCTCCCAGTATGGCGAGGGGGAGGATATATATTTGTGCGGTCTGACAAAGACGGGCCAGCCCGCCTTTGTGTCGATAAAAGGAGGGGTCCTTGTGGAATATGCCCTCCCGCCGGAGACGGCCTATGTCCATGCCTGCTGTCTTGGGCCGGAGGGCCCGGTCCTTCTGGCCGGAAGCCTGCCCGGCGTCTGGCTGGATGAGCATGGGGACAGGCGGGAAAACCCCCAGGGGGAATATGGCAGCTTCCTTCTTGAATACGGCCCGGAGGGAGAGCTTGAGCGGCGGCTGGAGCTGGACCCGGAGCTTCAGCAGGGCCAGCGCTTCCTGTCGCTCAGATATCACCAGGGCTTTTACTACGCCCTGACAGAGACCGGGCTGTATCAGCTCCGCGCCGGGGACGGCAGCCTGGCAAACATCCTCAGTCTCAGTGGGGGGAGCTTTGTCTCCCAGGCGGTCTCCGCCCGCGGGCCGGTCTTTGCCTATTATAACTCCTCCGCCGACGGCGGGGATGACAGTCTTTGGCTCAGCCTTCTGGCGGAGCCGGAGGACTGGAGCTTTGAGACCCTTCTCACCGGCGAGACCTATTCTCTCAACGGCCTTGGGACGGACCAGGACGGGGAGCCTGTCATCAACCGGTCCGGGAAGATCTCCGCTCTTGGCGGCGGAGAGATATTTGATTTTTATGAACGGGGCTTTCCGGACAGCGGCTATTCTTATATAATGCCGGTCTCCGGGGGCTTTTTGCTTTCTCGGCCCTTTGCCGGGGAGCTGCTTCTTCTGCGCTATGGCGCTCTGCCGGAAAGAACGGAGCTTATCCTCTGGGCAGACGTCAAAAGCCAGCTTTTGAACCAGCTTATAAGCGGCTTCAACATGCAGAACGGGGAATATCAGATAAAACTTGTGGACACCAGCGGACGCAGCGACGAGGCCCTGAACGCGGACCTGGCCGGGGGCAATGGGCCGGACCTTTTCTATACCATGGGCGGCAGATATGCCTATCTCAGTTCGGAAAAGGCCTTTGAAGACCTTGTGCCCTATATGGAACGGAGCGGGAGCGCCTCTGCCGACAAGCTTATAGGGCCCGTGCTTGAGGCGATGATGGATGAAGAGGCACTGTATGTGATGCCGCTTGACTTTGTGCTGTACACTCTGTCTCAGCGGACTGATATTCTCCCCATAAAGTCGGACCTGACAAAGGCCCTTTCCCTGCCGGAACTGAGCTCCGGCGAGGTCTCCCTGTTTCCGGCAGGCGCCAGCCAGGCAGATATGTGGCAGCTTCTCAGCGGCCTCTATCTCAGCGCGAACCTGAACAGGGCGGAGGGGAGCTGCGACTTTGAGACAGAGGAATTTATTTCCCTCCTCAGGGTCTGCGACGCCATTGATGAGGATAACATGGAGTTCAGCAGGCCGCATATCTTCAGCTTTGAGCAGATACCGGGCCTGCTGAGACTTATATATCTCCAGCAGAACTACGGGGACGCCCTCAGCTTCCGCCCGGAGCTTGGCTGTGCCTTCGCCGTTGAAAACAGCTTTGCCCTGGGCCGGAACAGCCAGCATAAGGAAGGCGCCTGGCAGTTTATAGAATACGCCCTGGATCTCCGACCGGAGGACCAGCAGTTCACCTGGCCCATGTCCAGGGAAAACCTCGAACTGCTGCTGGACGACGCTGTGACCCTTGGGATACACACTGAGGATATGGGCGACAATGTAAAGCTGGAGCCTTCCCAGGCCGAGGAGCTCCTGGCCCTCATCGAGGCCGCCGCCGGCTCCATGGCCTTCGATCCTGAGCCGGACCTTGGAAAGATAATGAGCCAGGAGGCGCAGGAATTCTTCTCCGGGGACAAAAGCGCCGAGGAAGCCGCCGCCCTGATCCAGTCCCGGGCCGATATATACCTGGCGGAGAGATATGGCTGAGACGATGAGACCTGTTCAGGCGCAGGAGAAACTGCACAGCTTATTACCCCACTGAGGAGCTGATATAAGAAAAAAGCTTGACGTCTCCTATAAAACAGAATATACTGCAACTGAAAGATAGTTGCTTGGGGGGCTTATGTCGCAGAGAGAAAAACTTATAGCCAGATTTCTGGCTATACCGAAGGATTTTACGATAGATGAGCTGGACTCTCTTATGTCCGGGTTCGGTATGCTCAAAGGCAGCCGGGGGAAGACCAGCGGCTCCGCCATAGAATATTTCTACCCGCCTTCGGGGAGAGTATTTAAGATCCATTCTCCGCATCCGGGCAGGATCGTAAAAACATATGCCCTGAGAGCGGCTGTTGAGTTTCTCAGCTCAGAAAATTTGATCAAAAAGGGGTGAACAGGGTGAATAGTATGCTTGAATATAAAGGATATCACGCTTCTGTGGAATATAGCGCGGATGATGATTGCTTTGTTGGCAGAGTATTCGGCATTGCTGACGTTCTTTGCTTCGACGGCTCTTCGACAGAGGAGCTGCGCAGTTCCTTCCACACATGCATAGACGAATATCTTGCGCTCTGCAAGGAGTTTGGGAAGTCTCCGGATAAGGAATTTAAAGGGACCTTCAATGTGCGTATCCCCCCCGAGCTACACCGTTCAGCGTCTATCTATGCCGCCGAAAATAATATGTCCCTTAACCAGGTCGTTTCCCAGTCGATAGAGAGCTATCTCCTAACAAAGGAGCCATGCCTTGTGAAACCAAATTGACAATACTTGACGGAGGTGAAAGGCCCTCCATCGTGTTTACGGTCATCAGCCCCAAAAGCCAAAGCTTTTGGGGCTGATGACCGTAAAATTATCGCGAGATGGATCGAAAGCTGTTCAGACGAGCTTTCCGCTCTCGTCCACATAGATCACCGGCGCCATGCCGGAGATTAGGAGGAGCATGTCCCGGTCGGGGGTAAAGCTGTTGCTGCGGCTGTATATCCGGCGGATCTCCAGCTCGCCGCTGATGTTTCCGGCGACAGCGGCGGTGGGCATCTGCCGATCTATGAAGCCGCGCAGCCCTTCAAAAAGCCGGTCGCCATCCTCCACTGAGCCAAGATATACCCCGTTTACAAAGACCCCGTCCACAAGCTTCACCCCGGTGACGGAGCGGAGAGCCGTGTCCGTAAGCTCCAGCATATCTCCCCCCGGCGGGCTGAGAGACAGGCTGAGGCTCCGTTCCACCCGGGGCAGGAGGGCCGGGCCCTGTACTATCTCCTCCGCTGCGGCGGCGGCCGCCGTCTCGCAGCGGTCAATATCAAAGGGGGAGAACAGGCCCTCAAGCTGCCGCCCGCCCACAGCGGCCCGGCAGCATAGCCTGAAATTCGCCCCCAGCATGAACAGCAGGGAAAAAAGGCAGAGAGCAATTTTTTTCCACATATGAAACCACCTCCGAGCCTAACATAGACTAAAACTTTATCCCGGTCAACGGCTT
>DBGBEC010000067.1:0-2048 GCA_048477415.1 Candidatus Limivicinus sp.
TGTAGTGGTTGAATTTGAACATTGTCTCCTCCTTTATCAGTGCCGCCGAAAAAACCAGACGGAGCCCCGGATAGAGAGGCTCCGTCTGTGCGTCGGCTCATTTTACGCTTCCGTCGGGGTTGAAGAGGGGAAGGGGAGCCAGGCAGATAATGTCGTGCCTCTGCTGGGCGTCGCCCTCTGCCAGAACGGCCATGCGCCCGGCCACGATGCCCCCGGCCCGGGTCACAAGCTCCTCCATCGCCCGAAGAGACTCGCCCGTGGAGATAACGTCGTCCACGATGAGCATTCGCTTGCCCCGGATGAGCTCAGCATCGGCGGTGTCTATCACAAGCTTCTGTATGCTCATGGTGGTGATGGATTTCACATCCACCTCGAACACGCCGCTCATATAGGCCTTCGCGCCCTTCCTGGCGAGAAAATATTTGTCCGCGCCGCTCTGGCGCGCCATCTCATAGAGCAGGGGAATTGCCTTGGCCTCCGGGGCGATGATATAGTCGTACTCCGGGGCAAGCTTCAAAAGTTCGGCTGCGCAGTGCACTGTCAGCTCCACATCGCCAAACATAACAAAAGCGCCTATGTAAAGCTCGTCAGAGACTTTGCAAAGGGGCAGCTCCCGTTTTAAGCCGGCAATGTCCATCTCGTAAGTCATGTCTGTTCCTCCTGAGACATAAGTCAGTTTTATCATCACTATTTTACAGTAAATACGAAAAAAATCAAGTGCTGCCGCTGTTTTAATGGCAAAAACATGGGAATTTATTTCCCGATGAGCTCCCGGGCCAGCTCCACAAAGCTCAGCACCTCTGCCGTGGGCTCAAGTCCATATAGCAGGCCATAGGGAATGCTGTAATCCCAGTCTACAGGGATGGTAACAAGCCCCGGGTGCACATCCCGCCAGCATTCTATGGTAAGCAGCATGTCCCCGGACTCGGCGCAGCGGTTGAAGACTGAAAGATCGTAAAAGGGCTGGGTGTCCAGAAGCCGGATCTCCGGGTGGTTTCGCTCCAGGTCGTTGCGCAGAAAGTCGTTCACTCCGGAGTCGCCCCGGGGCACCATCATAAGGCCCTGCCCATGGAGCTCCTCCAGGCACAGGCGGCGCCTTCCGGCCAGGGGGTGCTCCCGGGAGACCGCTATCATTTTCCTGTACCGCCCCAGGGGCAGAAAATTACAGCGTGACAGCCACTCTCTGGAATCACAGACCCCTATCAGAAAATCAAAGCTCTCTCCCAGCCGGTCTATTATCTGGAGTATGCCCCGGTGGTCGTCCTCGAAGGGGACCAGGTGCAGCCTGTGGCCGGGAAAGCTGCGGCTCAGCTTATACCACAGCTCCATAAAAGGCCAGGCGGGGTTCAAAAAAGAACTGCCCACGCGAAAGGTGCTGTCTCTGGCCTGGCTCAGCCTCCGGGCCTCGGCCAGGGCCTTTCGCGAATGATCCGCGATGAACTTCCCGCTCTCGTATATGATCCGCCCCTCCGGGCTGAGCCGTACCCCATCCCGGCCGCGCTCCAGAAGCTTCAGCCCGAGACGGCTCTCAAGGGCGTTCATCTGCTTCATCACCGCCGTCGCAGATATGTACAGCAGCTCCGCCGCCTTCGTAAAGCTCCCAGCCTCCACGGCGGCAAAGAAGCTGTCCAGCAAAGGATCATACATTGTTTTTCACCTCTTATATGAACTTTTAGTTTATATAACAATAACATATGGGCTATTCCCGGTCAAGCAGAAAACTGCTATGATAAACCCAAAAGGAGGGAATAAAATGCAGGATAAATTGATAGTATTCTTCTCTCGCGGGGATGAAAATTATGTGGACGGCGCTATGAAATATCTGGAAACGGGCAATACGGAACGGGCCGCCGGTATCATCCATAAGTTAACGGGGGCGGATCTCTTCAGGCTCGACCCGGCCGAGCCCTATCCCAGGGGATATAAACAGTGCACAGAACGGGCCGGGGAGGAACAGCGGACAAGAGCCCGGCCAAAGCTCAAGGCCCTGCCGGAAAATTTCGCGGCCTACAGGACGATCTATCTGGGCTACCCAAACTATTGGTGCA
>DBGBEC010000068.1:0-19899 GCA_048477415.1 Candidatus Limivicinus sp.
ATTATCCGCTCCACCTGCCCCAGCTCCCGCTCCGGGAGTATGCTTAGTTTTTTCGCCAGCCTCTCATACTCAGGCTGGGAGGCCCGGCCTGTCAGAATATAATCGGCGCTGACCGCCAGCGCGGCGCAGAGCTTTATAAGGTTCTCCGGCCGTATGGCTTTGCGCCCCTGCTCCGCGTAGGATATCATCTGGGTGGACACATCCATCCTGAAGGCCAGCTCCTCCTGCGTGAGACCCAGGCTCTTTCGCCGTCGGCTTATCCTCTCGCCTATGCCCCGCAGTATCTCCTCGTTCCCCATTGTCTTCCCTCCCGGTCCGCCCGGCTCTTCCCCGGTGCTGTCTGTTCCATGGTATAAATCATAACAACCATGAGCGAAATATAGAACAAACCATGGTTGACTTTATATCAACCATGGTTTATAATTTCCAGCATTGAGAGAGATATTCGGAGGAAAAGAAATGGAGAAAAAAGGCCCTGCCGCCGGGCAGGCCGCCCAGCGCCGCGAGGCCTACGGCTGCTATGCCAAAGCCCGGGTCTGTCTGAGCCTGGGCGAAGAAATGCGGCCCAAAGCCCGCCTCTTCGCCCGCCGCGCCCTGGATATATATAAGACCCTCCGCCAGGACGAAGAGGACCGAGCCATAATAAAAGAGCTCCTCCTCATTCTAAAGGCTGGACAATGACCCAAGCCCCGCCCATTTCTGCGGCGGCGTCAGAAGAAGCCGACTGCACTCCGCTTGCGGCGTTGCCCCAAGCTGCATATCCGTCAGTTCCTTCTTCCTTTCCGGCTCAAACCCACTCCGTTGGGCTTTGAGCCGGTGATACGGGGAGAATTGCCAGCGCGAGATAAGACGCTTATGACCCTGCCGCCCTATATTACCCTCCCGCAAGCCATAACTGCGTCAAACTCCCTCCGTCACGGCTCACGCCGTGCCACCTCCCTCCCCGAGGGAGGCTAAGACGGAGCTGACTTAGGGATCGTTTACAGGCAGAAGCTATCTGACGTGAAAGACGAATCAACGACCCCCGCTGCGAAAGCAGCGGGGGCCTTTGTCGTTATTGGGTCTTGGTTCAGCTCAGGGTGAACTCGGGGCGCTCTTCGACGGTGGTGGGAACGGTCTTCTCACCGGCAATGATGGCCTCCTTGGCGGCCTCAACGAGCTCAAGGACCTCGGCGGGGATGTGATCCCTGGTGGGAGCCAGGTCAACGCCGCCGTTGGACAGGTCATACATGTGGATGCCGGCCGTGAAGCTGCCCTCGGCAACAGCCTTGGCAATATCCTGGGAGGCAACGTCCACGCGCTTCATGGCGGAGGTGAGCACATGCTCGGGGGCAAGGGAAGCCTGGTCGGTGTCAACGCCGATGGCCCAGATACCTTCCTCGTCGCAGGCGGAGATGACGCCGATACCGGTGCCGCCGGCGGCATGATAGATAACGTCAGCGCCCTTGGTGATCATGTCCTTCGCGGCGGTGGAGCCGCCGGCGATGTCGCCGAAGGAATTGGCGTTGTACTGGAGAACGGTGGCCTCGGGGCAGGCCTCAAGGACGCCGGTGATGAAGCCGATGCCGAAGAGGTTCATGCTGTCGGAGACCATGCCCTGGACATAGCCCACGGTCTTGCTCTCGGTGACGGAGCCGGCCACAAGGCCGACCAGATAGGAGGCCTGCTCCTGGGCGAACATCAGGCAAGCCACGTTGGGCAGGTCGATGGTGGCGTCGTCAATGATGGCGAAGAGCTGATCGGGATTGGCCTCGGCGGCCTCGCGGGTGGCGTCGGCCAGCATGTAGCCCACGCAGATGATCAGGTCATATCCCTCGTCGATGAAGGTGTTGATGTTGGTCTGATAGTCGGCGTCGGTCTTGCTTTCCAGATAGTTGACTTCAAACACCTCGGGATCCAGAGCCTGAAGACCTTCCCAGGAGGTCTGGTTGAAGGACTTGTCGTTGACTCCGCCGGTGTCTGTTACCATGCCGATCTTTATCGTCTCGGCAGGGGCCTCGGCAGGAGCGTCGGTGGGCTCTTCGGCAGGAGCGTCGGTGGGCTCCTCAGCAGGAGCGTCGGTAGCTGCGGGAGCGGGAGTGCTGCCGCAGGCGGCCAGCGCAAAGACCATGCAGAGAGCCAGAATAAGCGCAAGAATCTTTTTCATGTTATTTCCTCCATAAAATATTTTTGCCTCAGTACGGCTCGTCCGTACCAGCCTGATTATAACATGAGCGCCAAGAGCAAATCAAGGCCAAACTTGACCAAAGTGTTAACTTATATGGGTCAAAGCGTTAATTCCCGGCCTTTTTCCGGCGTTTAGCCGGACTCAGCCCATTTTCACGGCGGTATCCAGGGCCACTTCCATCATCTGGGTAAAGGAGCTCTGGCGCTGGGCGGCGTCCAGGGCCTCCGCCCTGTACAGGTGGTCGGAAATGGTGCAGATACACAGAGCCCGCTTCCCGGCGAGGGCGGCGTTGGCATAGAGGGCGGCGGCCTCCATCTCCACGGCCAGAACGCCCATGCGCTTCCACTGGTCGTTTCTGTCAAAGCCGGGGGCGGAATAGAAATTGTCGGAGGAGAGGAGGTTGCCCACCTTCATGTCTATCCCCCGCTCCGCCGCGGCCACCAGGGCCCTGGACAGGAGCGTGAAATCCGCAATGGGGGCGAAGGTCCCCTCCACGCCCAACTGCTTTACATAGTTGGAATTCGTGCAGGCGGCCTGACCGGCCACCAGGTCCATAAGCTGAAGACTGTCCTGAAGGGCCCCGGCGGAGCCCACCCGGATGATGTTCTCCACGCCGTAGAAGTTAAAGAGCTCCCAGCTGTATATGCCGATGGCGGGCATGCCCATGCCCGAGGCCATCACCGTGACGGGCACGCCCTTCCAGCTTCCGGTGTGGCCCTGGACGCCCCGGACATTGTTCACGAGCACGGGCTCGGTCAAAAAGGTCTCCGCGATGAATTTGGCCCGAAGAGGGTCCCCGGGCATGAGGACAGTTTTGGCGATATCCTCCCTGCGGGCGCCTATATGGGGTGTGGGTACAGACATTCTGGCATCCTCCTTGAATTCTTTAATTCGCTTAGTATGCCATGATTATATGAAAGAAAAGCCTAAAAGTCAAATTGAAACAGCCGACAGGATATGCTATTATGATGGGTGAGAAACAGAAAAACAGAGATCGGGGGACAACTGCCCATGGAAAAAGTCATGACAATAGGCATTGCCGGGGGCACCGGCAGCGGCAAGACCACGATAACCAAAAAGCTTATCCAGCGCTTCGGCGGGGACGTTTCCGTCATCTATCACGATAACTATTACAAGGCCCACCACAGCATGCCCTACGAGGAGCGGGCAAGGCTTAATTATGACCACCCGGACGCCTTCGACACGGACATGCTCATCCAGGCGGTGAAAGAGCTGAAGCAGGGGCGGAGCGTCGAATGCCCGGTGTATGACTACACCATCCACGACCGCTCGGACAGGACCCTGACGGTCCGCCCGGCCCGGGTCATCGTGGTGGAGGGTATCCTTATTTTTCAGAGCAGGGAACTCTGCCGGCAGATGGACATAAAGATCTTTGTTGATACCGACGCGGACGTGAGGATAATCCGGCGCATAGTGCGGGACGTGCGGGACCGGGGCAGAAGCCTTGAGAGCGTGGTGGGCCAGTATCTGAACACTGTAAAACCCATGCACGAGCAGTTTGTAGAGCCCAGCAAGCGCAACGCCGACATAATAATCCCCGAGGGGGGCCACAACCAGGTGGCTATGGAAATGGTGATGGAGCGGGTAAGAGCCCATCTTGAAAAGGAGAAGCAGGACTGAAAATGGCGAAGCTGTATTTCAAATATGGGGCAATGGGCTCTTCAAAATCTGCCCAGGCCCTGATAACCAAATTCAACTATGAGGAGCTGGGCATGAAAGTGTGGCTGATAAAGCCCAGTGTTGACACCCGGGACGGGGCGGAGACTGTCCGCAGCCGGATAGGTCTTCAGAGCAGCGCCCGGATAATAACTCCGGAGCAGGATATCCAGGCAGAATACCGGGCGGCTGGCCGCCATGACGTGATAATAGCGGACGAGGCCCAGTTTTTCACCCCCCTTCAGGTAGAGCAGCTCCGCGCCCTGGTGGACGAAGAGGAGCTGCCTGTGCTCTGCTTCGGGCTGAGAACTGATTTTCTCACCCGCTTTTTCCCCGGCTCGCAGCGGCTCATGGAGCTGGCGGACTCCCTGACGGAGATAAAGACCGTCTGCGCCTGCGGCCGCAAGGCCACGGTCAATGCCCGGCTCGACAGCCGGGGCAGGGTCATCACCCAGGGCAGCCAGGTCTTTCTCGGCGGGAACGACAGCTATATGGCCATGTGCCACAGGTGCTGGAAGGAGCGGATAAAAGCCCAGGAGGAAAAGGGATGAAGGCTATAGACCTGGCGAGCTGGCCCCGGCGGCAGCATTTTGAGTTCTTTTCCAAGGTCTCCCAGCCCTTCTACAGTCTGACCTTCACCCTGGACGTGACCGCGCTCTACGACCATGCCAAGGCCCGGGGCCTCTCCTTCTATTATTCCCTTGTCTATCTCTGCACAAAGGCCATAAACAGCGTGGAGGCCTTCAGATACAGCGTGGTCCAGGGCCGCCCCGTGCTCATAGACAGCCGCATGCCCAGCTTCACGGACCTGCGGCCCGGATCTGAGCTCTTTTACATCGTCACCCTGCCCATGGAGGACAGCCTTCCCGCCTTCTGCGCCGCCGCCGCTGAAAAGAGCCGTGCCCAAACAGAGCTTATTAGCCCTGCCCCGGAAAACGAGGGCCTTATCTTCTTCTCCTGTCTGCCCTGGCTGGAGCTCACAGCCCTGACCCACGAGCGGGATTTTGACCGGGACGACAGCGTGCCCAGGGTAGCCTGGGGAAAATATCACGAGGAAAACGGCAGGAAAAAGCTTGGCCTCTCCCTGGAGCTGAACCATCGCTTTACCGACGGAATACATGTGGCCATGTTCGCCCGTGAGCTTGAGCGCCTGATCTCCCTCCTCGGCTGAGAGACCTTGCCCCTCCCCTTGCCTCCCTCCCCGAGGGAGGTGGCGCGGCGCAAGCCGTGACGGAGGGATCGCGGGGTGGTACAAGCGGAATAAGCAATTGGTCCCTTTTGCATAGCACCTACGAAAAGAAATGTCAAATCCATACTGCCTGCAAACGATCCCTCAGTCAGCCTTGCGGCTGACAGCTCCCTTTACGCAAGGGAGCCCAGGGGGGCTGGGTGCCTCGTGTCTCGCGCTGGCAATTCTCCCCGTATCACCGGCTCAAAGCCCAGCGAAGCGGGTTTGATTTGGATAAGGAAGAAGGAGCCGACGGATATGGAGCTTGGGGCGAGAGCCACAAGCGGAATGCAGTGGGCTTCTTCTGACGCCGCCAAGGGGGCAGAGTTATGCGCGATCATATTTTTTCGGCGATATATAGAGGGAGCGGAAAGGCGCCCTATGTTTGTGGGGGCCTTTCCGCTCGGTTTGTCAGCCCTTTTCAAGGGCTTTTTTCAGTTTTTTCATCACGGGGGTACAGTCAAGGCGGGGGTAATTTTTATTGTACCAGTGGGAGAGCTCCCTTCGTTTTTCGGGGTCCAGTCGGCCTATCAGGGGGATGAGGCTGCCCTGGACGGCGGTGAGCATGAGGGCTACGGCGGTCCAGTTCCGGTGCTCCCAGGCCTCCTGGAGCATAAAGTCGAAGATCGGCTCCACGGCCTCTTCCGGGGAGAGGCCCGAAATTATCTCCTGAAGGCGGAGATTGAACTGGGCGCTGGCCCCCTCCCGGGTCTTGGCTCCCAGGATGAAGACGCCCATGGCCCCCTTGAGGCCCCGCTCCTCCTGCCGGGCCTGGTCCATAAGCTGATAATACTCCCCATACAGGGTCCGAAGCTTTTCAAGAGTTTCCATCTTCCGCCTCCCTGTCTTCAGCCGGAAGGATACTCACCCCGCTCCCCTCCAGCAGGAGCTCCAGCCCGGATATCTCCCCCTCGCCGGCGTACACCGTGCTGAGTGAGGGGAGTTCCCTCAGGCCGCTCCAGTCCAGCTCGGTACCGCTGTTCACCAGGGTCAGGGTGGTAAGGCCTGTAAAATCCTCCAGATTGACGGTGGAATCCAGGCGGCAGTCCCGGAGCTCCAGGCTGATAAGCCCCCGCTCCCTGTCAAGAGCCTTGAAAAAGCTGCCCCGCAGGTCGCAGTTATACAGGCTGAGCTTTTTCAGATTGCTTATATTCAGCACAGTGCCCAGCTCGTCCATGGTGCAGTTTGACACTGTTAGCTCCGCAAGCTCCGTGAGCGGCTTGAGAGAGGAGAAATCGGATATGCCGGAGCCTGTGAGGACTATCTGCCTGAGCTCCAGACAGCGCTCTATATCGCCCAGCCTGCTCACGGGGCAGTTCTCCGCCCGGATCTCCATAAGCTTTGGAAGCTGGCCAAGGCCCTGAAGGGAGCTGAGCGGGCAGTCGTTTATATACAGATACTGCACGCCGCAGCGGGGCAGGCTCTCCAGGGAGCGCAGAGGCAGATCATCAAGATAAAGAGTCTCCAGGTCGGGGAACCAGGTCAGGTCCGCCAGGCTCTCCACTGTTCCCAGGCCGTGACCCGCGGTCTCTCCCGGCCCGAAGCCATAGCTGTCGGCCTGGATATACAGGCAGCGCAGCCCTATAAGGTCGGAGACCGTGAGGGGGCCCTGGCTTATACCGGCATAGTCCCGGGCTGCGGCCTCAAGGACGCCGCTTTCAAACACCGCCTCCGTGTCGCCGGGCAGTTCCTGGACAGGCTCGGTCCCCAGGCGGATGATAAGGCGCTCCCCAAGGCCGGTGAAGTGGGCCACGAGCCCAAGACTTATCCCACCGCCCAATAAAAGCAGCAGCAGGACCAGGAGCAGCGCCCGTTTCAGCCTTTTTTTCTTCAGGGGACTTTCCCCCGCGGCTTTCTGACGGGGCTTTTTGGCCGCCCTTGGCGCTTTCGGGGCCTTGGGGGCTTTCCCCGCCCCGGGCGGCTCCTCCCGGACGGCTCCCGGGACGGAGCCCGCTTCCTCCGGCAGGGCCAGGAGCGGAGCGGAGCTGAGCAGCGGGGCGCTGTACAGCTTTTCATAGAACAGCTCCTCGCTCATGGAAAACTTCATCAGGGCAAAGATATTGCCTATCTGCATTTCCATGCCGGGGCTCATCCCGGTCTCCTCCAGGAAGATGTTCACTGTTTTTATCCCCTTGGAAAGGGCATAGTGCATCTCCCGGCGGCAGTTGGACGAGCTCATATAGGCATTGGAGATAAAGGCCAGCACCAGCTTCGCCTCCGCCAGGTGGCTCGCTATGCACTCGGGCCATTCGCTGCCCAGCTCTATCCCCTCGTCATACCATATCCTGTAGCCCCGCCGATGCATGCCGCCTATCACTTCCATGACGGCGGCGGAATTGGCGTGGGCATAGCTTACAAATATATAGGGCTTATCGCCCTCATAGGGTCTGAATCCCGGCTCCGCCATTTTTATCCGCCCTTTCTCTTTTGCCCTGAACAGTTTCCGCAAGAGCCTGGCTTTGAGCAAGCAGCTCACGGGCGCCGCGAAGGAGGAGCTCTCCCTCCTCCGTCAGGCCCAGGACGCGGTTGTCCCGCCGCAAAAGCCGGACCCCCAGTTCTTCCTCCAGGGCCGCTACGGCCCTGGAGGTGGTCGAGTGGCTTATGTACAGGTGCTTCGCCCCTTTGGTAAAGCTGCCGTGCTCGGCCACGGCCACGAATATCCTAAGCTGTTCCAGCTCCATGCTCAGTAGTTGAAGGTATAGGGTAAAAGCTCGCTGAGCTTATAGCTCACATACCGGTCCCCGGCCTTGGCGCAGAGCACCTCCATCTCCGGCGAAAACTCCGCCAGAAACTGCCGGCAGGCCCCGCAGGGGGTACACCAGTTCTGGCTGTCGGCAAAAATGGCGATGCGTCTGAAGCTCCGTCTCCCTTCGCTCACCGCCTTGCAGCAGGCTGTGCGTTCGGCGCAGATGGTGCTGCCCAGGGCGGCGTTTTCCACGTTGCACCCGGTATAGACCGTGCCGTCCTCGCACTCCAGGGCGGCACCCACGGGGAAGCGGGAGTAGGGGACATAGGCGTTGAACGAGGCCTGCTTTGCCAGGGACATAAGCTCTCTGTCGGTCATTTTTATTCTCCCTTTCACGGTATTTTTATGCTGTTTTTACGGATATGCCCCTTGTTACTCATCTGTAAGGGTCACTACCCAGTTTTCCACATTGAAAAGCGGGTTCCCGGCGTTGGGGTCCAGGCCCTTTATAACGCCCCGGTGGCTAATTATCTGCTGTTTTTCAAAGCCGATGGTTATAAGGGAGCCGGTGGTGCCGTTTATATATTCCACTAAGTTCTGGAAGGCGAAGCTCCTGCCCGTGTCTCCGGAGGCCAGATAGTCGTTTATATAGGTCTCCACGGAGGAGTCTTTGGAGTTTGTATAGTTTATGTTTGTGGTCTCGTTGTCCTCGCTGCGGACCTGAAGGAGCTCTGTAAGGTCAAAGTTGTTGCGCAGCTTCACCTCGCCGTAGTACATGTCGAAATCCCCCTCTTCCAGGGCCTTGGTGTACTCCGACCAGGTAAGCTCCCTTACAGTGACGTTCAGGCCGATGGAGTTCATGCTCTCGGCAAAGCGCCGGGCGATGCCGGACTTCGCGCTGCTGTCGCTGCTGACGATAAAGCTCACATCGATCGTCTGGGGCGAGCCGGACATGTATTCCAGCCGTCCATCCTCGTCATAGTCCCTTATGCCGCCGGCGTCCAGGATGCTCTTGCAGGTCTCCAGGTCATAGCTGTATTTGTCCGCTATGCTCTGGGGATAGATCTCGCAGCTTGGATACATGGGCACGGAGCTGGCCACCGCGTTGCCCTTGAGGAGTTCCTCAAGATACTCCCTGTCAAAGGCATACTGCATGGCGACCCGGAACTGGGCCATCTTGCCCAGGACGCTGTTCTCGTTAAAGGCCACATAGTGCATGTTGGTGGTGGCGAAGCTGTGGGTCTCGTTGGTGCTGGAATAGCCCAGATTCGTATAGCTGGAGGGGTCGTTGAGGACCACGTCTATCACCGAATCCTCAAAGGCGCTTATTATACCGTCCGCCGCCTGATAGTCCTTTATATATATGGTGTCCACCGGGAGCGTGTCATAGCTGTGGTACTGCTCAAAGGCAACAAGGGCCGTGTTGTCCTCGTTATAGGTGTAGGGCCCGCTGCCTATGGGCCGGGGGTCCTGATAGGTGCCGCTTTTGACGATGGGTATGTTCAGCAGCTTTACAAATTGGCCGTCGCCTATGCCCAGTGACACCTGGAGCTTATCTTCGGTGAAGGAGGCGCCCTGGAAGCTGGAAAAGCGGCCCTTGTACCTGTCCGCGTTTATAGCAAGGCTGAGGGAATAGCTCAGGTCCTTGGCCGTCACCTGGCTGCCGTCGTGGAAGTAATGGCCGGATCCCACGGTGAACTCCCAGCTTTTCCCGTCCTCGCTGCACTTCCATTCGGTTATCACGTTGGGCAGAACGTTGAAATTGTCGTCCAGCTCCACCATGTTCTCATACACCAGGCAGCAGATGAGCTGGTTGGCGTGGTTGGTGGCGATAAGGGGATTAAAGCTGTAGTTGCTGTTGCTGTTAAGGGAGAAGACCTCGTCCGCCGCGGCGGAGCGGCTCACTTCCGTGCCGCTGCTGCCGGTGGGGATGACGTTGGCCGGGTCCTCTTCCTTGCCCTGGCAGGCGCAGAGGCTGAGCGCCATAAGCCCCGCCAGCAGCAGGGCGCCGATCTTTTTTATGTTTTTTGCCATGCTTTCACCTCAATCCAGGACTATCACCGCCGCCTGACTGCCCCGGCGGCCCTTTGTATATCTGTGGGACCAATATTTCTCGTGGCTGCACATGGTGCACTCTCTTGATATGTCTATGTTCTGGGGCGGAAGGCCAAGCTGCATGAGCCGCCTGGCGTTGGCCCCCGGCAGGTCCACAAGGAACTTCCCATCCGCCCTGGGGCGGACGAGGCCCCTGTCATCTCCGCCCAGATAGCGGCTTATCGCCTGGGGCACATCCCCGTCGGTCTCAAAGCAGCATTTGCCGATGGCAGGACCTATAGCCGCCCTTATGTTTTTCAGCTCTGCACCGAGCCGACGCATCTTACTCAGCGTCACAGCCAGGATGTCGCCTGTGGAGCTGCGCCAGCCGCAGTGGACCGCGGCGGCGGCCTTCATCTCCGTGTCGCACAGGAGCACCGGCACACAGTCCGCCGTGAAGCACATAAGGGGCAGGCCCTTTTCCCCGCTGACTATGCCGTCCGCCTCGTAGGGGGCGGGGCGAAGGCAGACGTGCCTGTCCTTTGCCGTCACCTCCTGCACCACCTTGCCGTGGACCTGATTCGTCACAGCGCAGCCGTTCTCGTCCACGCCCATTAGGGCGCAGACCCTTCTATAGTTTTCCCGGACCGCCTCCGGATCGTCGCCCCGATTCGAGCCCAGGTTAAGGCTGGCGAATTCGCCCCGGCTCACCCCGCCGAAGCGGGTGGTGAAGGCGTGTCTCGCCGGGATAAGGGTGGAGCGCATGTATATGAGCTCGCCCTCTCTCTCTTCAACAAAAGCCATATCTCAGCCTCCGTTTCATTCGTTTCTGCCGCAGCATTCCTTGTATTTGAGCCTTCGGCTGCCGTCGGGTTTCATTTTGCCGCAGGGGCAGGGGTCGTTCCGGCCGGGCTTCGGCGCTTTTTTCACCGGCTGTTTTTTCACCGGGGCCCCTCCCAGGTTGGCCGCGGCGTTTTTGGCCACGGACTTTCGCTCGATGGGCCGCTCCCGCCGGACCTGGACGGTATAGAGGCGGCGCACAGTCTCTTCGCGGATGCCGTGGACCATGGCCTCGAACATCTCGAAGCCCTCCTGCTTATAGGCGTCGATGGGCTTTACCGCGCCGTAGCCCCGCAGGCCGATCCCCCGTTTCAGCTCGCTCATGGCGTCGATATGGTCCATCCAGTATTCGTCCACCACCCGGAGCATTATCACCCGCTCCAGCTCCCGCATAAGGGGCGCGTCGTTCGGGCCGGGGCCCAGGGCCTTTTCCCGGGCCTCGTATACCTCTTCGGCCAGATCCTCCGCCGCCTCGGCGACGTCCTCTTCCCGGGGATTTTTGCCGAAGCGCTCTATCTTAAGGGCGCCTCTGGGCATAAAGAGCTTTTCAAAGGGCTGAAGGGCCTGATCCAGCCCCGCCTGGTCCTCCGGGACCACCGGACCCAGCCCGTCCCTGACGGTGCTCTTCACATATTCCTCTATCATGTCCTCTATCTGCTCGTGAAGGTCCTCCCCGTCAAGGACCTTGCGCCGCTGCTCATAGATGATGTTGCGCTGCTTGTTCATAACATCGTCGTATTCAAGCACGCTCTTTCGGGTCTGGAAGTTGCGGCTCTCTACGGTCTTCTGGGCCTGCTCGATGGCGCCGGAGAGCATTTTCGCGTCAAGCGGCGTGTCCTCGTCCAGCTTCATGGTCTCCATAAGGCCCATTATGCGCTCCGATCCGAAAAGGCGCATGATATCGTCCGTCATGGCCAGATAGAAGCGGCTCTCCCCCGGGTCGCCCTGGCGGCCCGCCCGACCCCGGAGCTGGTTGTCTATCCGGCGTGACTCATGCCGCTCAGTGCCCAGGATGAAGAGGCCCCCCGCCGCTCTCACCTTCTCCGCCTCGGCGGAGCTGAGCTCTCTGTGGGCTTTCAGCCTTTCGGCATAGAGGGCCCGGGCGGCAATGATGGTCTCGTCCTCAGTCTCGGCATAGCCGGTGGCCTCGGCGATGACCGCCTCCTCATAGCCCGCCTTGCGCAGGTCATTTCTGGCGAGAAACTCGCTGTTGCCGCCCAGCATGATGTCTGTGCCGCGGCCGGCCATATTGGTGGCGATGGTGACGGCCCCGAGCTTGCCAGCCTGGGCCACTATCTCCGCCTCCCGGTCGTGATACTTCGCGTTGAGCACTGTGTGGGGGATGCCCCGCTTTTTGAGCAGGGAGGAGAGATATTCGCTCTTTTCTATGGACACGGTGCCCACCAGCACGGGCTGGCCCTTCTGGTGGCAGCTCACTATCTGCTCGATGATGGCCCGGTTTTTCCCTGCCTCGTTTTTATATACTACATCGGCATCGTCGAGCCTTATGACGGGCTTGTTGGTGGGTATCTCGATAATGTCCAGCCTGTATATGGCGGCGAACTCCTCCGCCTCGGTGACGGCGGTGCCCGTCATGCCGGAGAGCTTGCCATAGAGCCTGAAATAGTTCTGGAAGGTGATGGTGGCCAGGGTCTTGTTTTCTTTCTGTACGTCCACATGCTCCTTGGCCTCTATGGCCTGGTGCAGCCCCTCGGAATAGCGGCGGCCGAACATAAGGCGGCCGGTGAACTCGTCCACGATGATTATCTCGCCGTCTTTGACGATGTAGTCTATATCCCGCTTCATAACGCCGTGGGCCCTGAGCGCCTGGTTTATATGGTGGCTGAGGGTGGCGTTTTCGATGTCCGCCAGGTTCTCCAGGCCGAAGGCCCGCTCCGCCCGCTCTATGCCCCGGGCGGTAAGGGTGGCGGTCCTGGCCTTCTCGTCCACCACATAGTCTGCGTCCAGGTCCTCCCGCTCCTCTTCCTTCTCGTCCACGGAGGCATAGACCAGCTTCCGCAGCCGGCTCACAAAATCGTCCGCCTGGCGGTAGAGGTCCGTGCTCTCATCCCCCTGGCCGGAGATGATAAGGGGCGTTCTGGCCTCGTCGATAAGGATGGAGTCCACCTCGTCCACTATGGCGAAGGCGTGGCCCCGCTGGACCATGCTCTCTTTATACATGGCCATGTTGTCCCGCAGATAATCAAAGCCCATCTCGTTGTTGGTGCCGTAGGTGATGTCGCAGTTATAGGCGTCACGCCGCTCCTGGGCGTTCATGCCCTGGACGATAAGGCCCACGCTCAGACCCATGAAGCGGTGGACCTTGCCCATCCACTCGCTGTCGCGCCTGGCCAGATAGTCGTTAACGGTGACGATATGCACGCCTTCCCCCGTCAGGGCGTTGAGATAGGCCGGCAGCACCGCCACAAGGGTCTTCCCCTCGCCGGTCTTCATCTCGGCTATCCGGCCCTGGTGGAGGACTATCCCGCCTATGAGCTGCACCCTGAAGGGCTTCATCCCCAGCACACGCCAGGCGGCCTCCCTCACGGCGGCGAAGGCCTCGGGCAGGATGTCGTCAAGGCTCTCCCCGTCCTGGAGCCGCTGCCTGAAGAGGCCGGTCATGGCCCGCAGTTCCACGTCGCTCATGGCGGCGTATCTGTCCTCCAGCTTCTCTATGGCGTCCGCTATGGGATAGATCCGCTTGAGCTCCCTGTCAGAGTAGGAGCCGAAAAGTTTATTTAAAAAACCCATTTTCTCATGCCTTTCGCGTATTCATAATGATACCTTGTTGATTATAGCACAGGATTGTGAAGAAAAAAAGTACAAGCCTGTCACAAAGGACCGCCGCGGCAAAAAAACTCGCTCTTTTCCTCCGCTCTCCCGCTTGTTCTCCGGCGCGTCTTGTGATAAAATACGGATTTGTTATGAAAAACAAAAAATATGGGTATGGGTTGTGGTAAGACGCATGATAAAAACAGGCTTTGATAATGACAAATACCTGAAGCTCCAGTCTGAAAAGATACGGGAACGGATCTCCGCCTTCGGGGGCAAGCTCTATCTGGAGTTCGGGGGAAAGCTTTTCGACGATTTTCACGCCTCCCGGGTCCTTCCGGGCTTCTCTCCGGACAGCAAGGTGAAAATGCTGATGGAGATGAAGGACGAGGCGGAGGTGATAATCGCCATCTCCGCCGACGACATTGAGCGCAGCAAGCGCCGCGGCGATCTGGGCATCACCTACGACGACGACACCCTCCGCCTTATCGACGCCTTTCGGGGCATAGGCCTGTACATAGGCAGTGTGGTGCTGACCCATTACCGGGGCCAGGCCGTGGCGGATCAGTTCAAAAACCGCCTGGAGATGCTGGGTATCAAGGTCTATAAGCACTATATAATCCCGGACTATCCCTCCAATGTGCCCCTCATCGTATCGGAGGAGGGCTTCGGCAGGAACGAGTATATCCAGACCGAGCGGAGCCTTGTGGTAGTCACCGCCCCGGGCCCGGGCAGCGGCAAAATGGCCACCTGTCTGAGCCAGTTGTATCACGAGCACAAACGGGGCATAAGCGCCGGCTACGCCAAGTTTGAGACCTTCCCCATCTGGAACCTGCCTCTGAAGCACCCGGTGAACCTGGCCTATGAGGCGGCCACGGCGGATCTGGACGATGTGAACATGATAGACCCCTTCCATCTGGAGGCCTACGGCGTCACCACCGTCAACTACAACCGGGATGTGGAGATCTTCCCCGTGCTGGAGGCCATGTTCAGGCGCATGTACGGCCAGAGCCCCTATAAAAGCCCCACGGACATGGGGGTGAACATGGTGGGCTTCTGCATTTTTGACGACGAGGCCTGCCGCGAGGCCTCGAAGCAGGAGATGATCCGCCGCTATTACGCCGCCGCCTGCGCCGTGCGTCAGGGCCTTTCAGATCCCTGCGAGCTGCGGAAGATAGAGCTGCTTATGAACTCCACGGGCATTGGCCCGGAAAACCGGCCCGTTGTGGCCGCCGCCCTGAACCGGGCGGCGGAGACCGGGGCCCCGGCGGTGGCGCTGGAGCTTCCCGACGGCCGGATAATCACCGGGAAGACCTCTTCTCTGCTGGGGGCCTCCTCCGCCTGCCTGCTCAACGCGCTGAAGGCTCTCGCGGGGATAGATAAAAAGCTGCTGCTCATAACCCCCAACATAATCCAGCCCATACAGCACCTGAAAATAGAACACCTGGGCAACCACAACCCCCGGCTGCACACGGATGAGCTGCTCATTGCCCTGTCCATCTGCGCCGTGACGAATCCGGTGGCGGGCTACGCCATAGACCAGCTTGACAAGCTCAGGGGCTGCGAGGCCCATTCCAGCGTCATACTCTCCAATGTGGACGCGGAACTTTTCAAGAAATTAGGGGTGAACATCTCCTTTGAACCCAAGTATCAGGCAAAAAAACTTTTCCACAAGTGAAAGGAGCCGGCATGTACACACTCAGAGAGCTTGAGCGGGAAGACGTCCCCATAATAAACCGCTGGCGGCGGGATCCGGAGCTTATCTCCCGGCTCATCGCCCCCTACCGCTATATAAACCGGGAGGTGGACGAGGCCTGGTTTGAGGGCTATATGCAAAGCCGCTCCCGGACCATCCGCTGCGCCATATGCGAGGATGGCGAGCTTATCGGCCTTATAAGCCTGCTGGATATCGACAGGCTGGCCCAGTGCGCCCAGCTTGGCATCATGATAGGCCCCGGCAGCGCCCGGGGCAGGGGCGCGGGCAGCTTCGCCCTGGGCGCTATGCTCCGCCACGCCTTCCTCGATATGAACCTGCACCGCATAGAGCTGGAGGCCCTGGAGGATAACATCCCCGCCCGCCGCCTCTATGAAAAGAACAGCTTCAAACAGGAGGGCTGCCGCCGCAAGGCGGTATATAAAAACGGCCGCTTCGTGAACGCCATAACATACGCCGTCCTCCGCGAAGATTGGGAGGAAAACTCATAACAGCGTCAGAAGAGGCGGAACTCCAGATCAAACCCGCCCCGCTGCTTTAGTTCACTCCTGCCTGTAGTTTTTGACAGGCTCACGCCCCCCGGCTTCCCTTATCTCGGGAAGCCGGGGGGCGCGTTTTTTACAGCTTTACATCTTTTCCGGGGCGCTCACGCCGATCATGGACAGGGAGATCTCTATCACGCGGCGGGTGCAGTCGGCCAGGAGCAGGCGGGCCCTCATGAGCGGCTCCTCCGCGCCCTTTATGCGGCAGACTGTGTAGAATTTATGGAAGCGGGTGGCAAGCTCGGTGACATAGCGGTTTATCCGGCTGGGGTCATAGTCCCGGGCGGCCAGATGTATCTCCTCCGGCAGGGCGGCAAGAGCCTTTATAAGCTCCCGCTCCGCGCTCTCGCCCAGAAGGGAGATGTCCAGCTCCCCGCTCTCCGTCGGGCGGCAGCCCTCCTTCGCCAGGGCGGCAAGAAGACTGCATATCCGGGCGTGGGCATACTGAACGTAGTACACGGGGTTTTCGCTGTCCTGCCGGATGGCAAGCTCCAGGTCGAATTCCACCGGGGACTCGGGCTTGGAATTGAAGAAATAGCGGGCGGCGTCCACGGGGATCTCGTCCAGCAGATCCGTAAGGGATATGGCCTTGCCTGTCCGCTTTGACATGCGGACTATCTCGCCGTTTCGGGTGAGCTTTACGAGCTGCATGAGCACGATGTCGAGCCGGTGCTCCCCATCCAGCCCCAGAGCGTCCATTGCCCCCTTCAGCCTTGCCACATGGCCGTGATGGTCCGCGCCCCAGACGTTTATCACCTTGTCAAAGCCCCGTTTTTCAAACTTGTTCCTGTGATAGGCGATGTCGGCGGCGAAATAGGTGTAAAAGCCGTTGGCCCGGCGGAGCACGTCATCCTTCAGCTCTAACTTTTCTATCTCCTCCTCGCTCTTCCCGGCCCGGCGGAGCTTTTCGCCCAGTATGCGCGAGCTGGCGAGCCACAGAGCCCCCTCTTTTTCATAGGTATAGCCCAGTTCGCCGAGCTTTTTCACGCTCTCCTCCACATAGCCGCTCTCGTGGAGCTCCGACTCGAAAAACCACCTGTCATACTCGATCCCGTAACGGCGGAGATCCGCCTGCATCTTGGGTATGTTCCGCTCCAGGCCGAAGCGGGCCATCAACTCGTGCCGCTCATTTTCCGGCTTTTCCGCCGGGGCCCGGCCGTATTCCTCAAGAAAGGCGGCGGCGAGCTCCCGTATATCGTCGCCCTGATAGCCGTCCTGGGGGAAGGCCACGGCCTCCTCGCCCAAAATGAGCTGGCGGTATCTGGCGTCGATGGAGCTGGCAAATTTCTCTATCTGGTTCCCCGCGTCGTTCACATAGAACTCCCGGCTGACCTCGTATCCCGCCCGGTCGAGCACGCTGGCCAGGGCGTCGCCCAAAACGCCGCCCCGGGCGTTGCCCATGTGCATGGGCCCGGTGGGATTTGCCGACACGAACTCCACCATGAGCTTCTGTCCGCGGCCCTCCTCCGTCCGGCCATAGTCCCGGCCCTCGGCGAGCACGGCGGCCATAACATCCCGATACCAGCCGTCCGCCAGGCGGAAGTTTATAAAGCCGGGGCCCGCCACCTCCACAGAGGCAAACCAGCTCCCCTCAAGCTCCAGATACTCGGTCAGTATCTCCGCTATCCTCCGGGGTGGCATGCGCAGGGCCCTGGCCCCGGCCATGGCGTGGTTGGCGGCATAGTCGCCGTTGGCGCTGTCCTTGGGTATCTCCACGCCGCCCTTCAGCTCCGTCCCGGCGGGAAACCGGCCCATCTCCACCGCCTTCGCGCAGGCGGCGGATAAAAGCTCGTCTATCTTCTCTCTGGCGCTTTGGATCATGTTAGCCATTGATCTGCTCTCCTATCTGTTTTACGGTTATCTGAAACCTGTTTCTGGTGAGGATATTGTGCTCCATATCCACCACATAGTCTATCTCCACACTGCCCCCGCTCTCGCCGAGGCTGTGGCTTATGCGCTTTGTGTCTATGCTCATGGTGGCGGAGCCGAAGGGAGTGTTGTACAGGACGGAGTTTTTCTCCCCGGCTTTAAAGACCATGCGGCTGCTCACGGCCCCGTCCCGGTCCACCACCACCTGCTCCGGCATCACGATCATGCTGGTGCGGGTGCCCTCCATCCCGGTGACTTCGCTCTCCATATAGCTCAGGCAGCCCACCTCGCCGTCATAGAGATAATGTCCGTCGGTGGAAAATTCCAGGCTGTCCTCATCTCCAAGGGCGTAGTTGTATATGCTGTTTATGTGTATCATTACGTCCTTCATCATCTGTCTTATGCCTCCATTGTACGGACCTGTATCGGGCGCGACTCCAGCTCTCTGCCCAGGAAGGCCCCGGCCAGGGCGGAAAAATCCTCGCTCCTGCCGCTGGTATAATACTCGGCCTGTCCCCGGCCTCCGGTGAGCCCATTTTCCGTAAGATAGTCCCTCATCCGCCGGGCCGCCTGGGCCGCGGCGCTGACGAGCAGGGTCTCCTCCCCGAGATAATCCGAGATGGCCCGGCCTATTATCCCGTAATGGGTGCAGCCCAGCAGCAGGGCCGATACCCCGGCGGCCTTCAGCGGGGCCAGGCTCCGCTCCACCGCCGCCTTCAGCAGGGGATCCTCCGGGGAGCTGTGGCCGCTCTCTATGAGCGGGACAAACTCCGGGCAGGCCAGGGCTATCACTTCCCTCCCGGGGCAGAGCCGGGCCATCGCCCGCTGAAAGGCCCCGCTGTCAATGCTGGCCTGGGTGGCTATCAGGCCCAGCACAGCGCCGGGGGCGCGGGCCAAAGCCTCCGTCCCGGCCTGAAGCACCCCGACCACCGGCAGGGGGCAGGCCTTTAGCAGGTCCGGCGCCGTGCTGGACACGGTGCCGCAGGCGGCGATGATGGCCTTTGCCCCTCGCCGGGCCACAAAGTCCATGTCCTGGACCGCCATCCGGCGAAGCTGCGCGGCGGGTCTGGCCCCATAGGGGGCCCGGCCGCTGTCCGCAAAGTATATTATGTTTTCCTCCGGCAAAAGCTCACGCAGAGCCTTCACCGCCGTAAGGCCTCCAAGGCCTGAATCGAAAATACCGATCGCTCTGTTGTCCATGCTGTTCTCCTGCTGCGGGCCCATCCGGCCCAGCATATTAATATAACTCAAATACCCGCTCTTGACAAGGGGAAAAGCCCTGGTTCCGGCATAATTTGGCTGAAATCGCCCGGCGCGAAAAACTGTTTTGCTTAGGGTGGAATTTTGGCTTGCTCTCTGCTATAATAAGCGTATATAATGTCGTGAGGATTTATGACCTGGCCCCAGGGCCGGGCAGGAGGTTTTTATGAATATAGAACTGACACAAAGGGAATTCCGGCGGCTTTTGGACCTGGTGTATGTGGGCAATTGGATCCTAAACTCCACCCGCATAGAGGGGGACAGGTTTGAAGACTACGACCTCTTGCAGGAAAAGCTTTTCGCCCTCTGCCTTAAAAACGGCATGCCCGCCCTGGCCGAGAGCTGGCGCGGCCATGTCATGCCCTCAAAGGCCTTTGAGGAGGGCGGCATACACGAGGCCATCGGCGACTATGAGGACGCGGTCTTTTTCGACATCCTGGCCGAGGAGCTTGCCCGGCGCGACCTGGGCATCGTGGAAGACGTCCCGGAGGACCCCTCCGCCCTCATCGCCCGCACCGACGAGTATCTGGAGGAATTTGAGAAAAACGGGCTGAGCACTATCAATATAGATATATGACCCGGCCCATAAAATGAACGGAAGAAGAGGCGTTTGGACCAATGCATGACGAGCTCACCAGGGAAGACATCGAAAAAATGCGCCGGGAGCTGGACTACCGGCGGCTCGAGCTTATGCCCGGCCTTATCGAAGAGGTGAAGCGCTGCCGCGCCTTCGGGGACCTGAGCGAGAATTACGAGTATAAGGCGGCGAAGCAGGCCCAGAACAAAAACCGCAGCCGCATAAGATACCTCGAGGGCATGATAAAAACCGCCCGGATAATAGAAGACCGGGCCGACGAGGATCAGGTGGGCCTTTTTGACAAGGTGGAGATATACATGCCCGAGGATGACAGCACAGAGATCATCCAGGTGGTCACTACCGTCCGCTGCGACCCAAGAAGGGGCCTTATCAGCAAGGCCTCCCCCTTCGGCAAACAGGTCCTGGGCAAAAAAGTGGGCGACAGCTTCACCGTCCAGGTAAGCGAAAGCTACAGCTACACCGCCCAGATCCGCTCCATAATCAAATCCAAGGACGACGGCTCCGCCCCCCTC
>DBGBEC010000069.1:0-1713 GCA_048477415.1 Candidatus Limivicinus sp.
GGGCGAAGGAAAGGCGACGGACGAGATAGCGGCCGGAATAGAGATGGCGGTTGCGAAGCGGTGCTTCGTAATGGCGAAGAAGGCAGGGGCGACGGACAGCATAACCCTGACCGGCGGCTGCGCGAAGAACGACGGCCTGAAGGAGGCCATAGAGCACGTTCTGAAGCTGAAGGTGGTCAACCTGAAGACCGACCCCCAGCTCATGGGCGCTCTGGGTGCCGCCGAGTATGCCCGCCAGAAGGGCCTGGCCAAGAAATAAGCCCGGCAAGAGATAAGCTATAAAGAAAACACAGCCCGCGGCAGACCGCCGCAGGCTGTGTTTTTTTATTCGTGTTTGCCTATGGTCAGGCAGCGCCGCAGGGGGCTGCTCTTCATGGGCTCAGGCTTCGCCCCGCTCTTTGAGGGCGTCTTTACGGGATATGTTCCAGCGGCCCCTGTCGTCGATACCGGTGAACTTGACCCAGGTCTTGTCGCCCACATTCAGAACGTCCTCGACTTTCTCGGTGCGCTTGAACTCCAGGTCCTTGATGTGGCACATGGCGTCTTTTCCGGGGACCAGCTCAACAAACGCGCCAAGGTTGGAGATAACTCTCTTCACCTCTCCGTAGTAGAGAGCGCCGGGCACGGGCTCGAAGACGATGTCTTCTATGGTCTTGCGGGCGGCGCGGCAGGCGTCGATGTCGGAGCTGGCGATGAAGATGGAGCCGTCGTCGTTTATGTCTATCTTGCAGCCGGTGTCGGCGGTTATCTTCTGGATGACCTTGCCGCCGGAGCCGATGACTTCCCTGATCTTGTCGGGATTTATCTTCATCTGGATCATCTTGGGAGCGCTCTTTGCGAGCTCGGTCCTGGGCTCGGCGATGGCCTTGAGCATGATGGCGTCCAGGATCTGGAAGCGGGCCTCCTTGGTGATGGCGAAGGCCTCCTTCACTATCTCGTGCTTGAGACCGTCGTTTTTAAGGTCCATCTGGATGGCGGTGATACCGCTCTTGGTACCGGCTACCTTGAAGTCCATCTCGCCGTGGAAGTCTTCCACGCCCTGGATGTCAATAAAGGTGGTGAAGTCGTCGCCGTCCTGGATAAGGCCGCAGGATATGCCGGCCACAGGGGCCTTGAGGGGCACGCCCGCGTCCATCAGGGCCAGGGTGGTGCCGCAGATGGAGCCCTGAGAGGTAGAGCCGTTGGAGGAGAGCACCTCGGACACTACGCGGATGGCGTAGGGGAAGTCCTCCACCTCGGGAATGACGCTCTCCAGCGCCTTCTCGACCAGGGCGCCGTGGCCGTACTCCCGGCGGCTGGTGCTCCTGCTGGCACGGGCCTCGCCGGTGGAGTAGGAGGGCATGTTGTAGTGGTGCATGAAGCGCTTCTCTTCCTCTTCCCAGATGGTGTCCAGCTTCTGGGCCTCGCTGAGGGTGGCGAGAGTGGCGATGGAGAGGACCTGGGTCTGACCTCTGGTGAAAAGGCCGGAGCCATGGACCTGGGGGATGAGGCCGACTTCCGCGGCCAGGGGGCGGATCTCGTTCATGCGGCGGCCGTCGACACGCTTGCCGGCCAGCAGCCACTTTTTAACGACCTTTTTCTGGAGCTTGTAAAGTATCTCGTCCATATACTGCATGAGCTCGGGGTGCTCGGCGGAATATTTCTCTTCCACCATGCTGACCCACTCGTTCACACGGGCCTCGCGGACGTTCTTGTCGTCGGTGTCCATGCAGT
>DBGBEC010000070.1:0-13489 GCA_048477415.1 Candidatus Limivicinus sp.
TTATACAAGACCCTGGCCGCGGAGAAAAACCGGGTGAAGACCAGGCCCGGCAAATGCGACGGCATAGAGGGCCTGGAGCATGTTGACAAGGTCATCGCCCTGGACCAGAGCCCCATCGGCCGCACCCCCCGCTCGAATCCGGCCACCTACACCGGCGTATTCAGCGACATAAGAGAGCTCTTCGCCTCCACCCAGGACGCCAGGTTGAGAGGCTATAACCAGGGCCGCTTCTCCTTCAACGTGAAGGGCGGCCGCTGCGAGGCCTGCACAGGCGACGGGCTTGTGAAGATAGAGATGCATTTCCTGCCGGACGTATACGTCCCCTGCGAGGTCTGCGGCGGAAAACGCTACAACAGAGAGACTCTTGAGGTCCGTTATAAGGGCAAAAACATTGCCGAGGTGCTGGAAATGACTGTGGAGGAGGCCTGCTCCTTCTTCTCGAACCAGCCCAGGATACTTGGCAAGATCCAGACCCTATACGACGTGGGCCTTGGCTATGTAAGGCTGGGCCAGTCCAGCACCACCCTGTCCGGCGGCGAGGCCCAGCGGGTGAAGCTGGCCACGGAGCTTTCAAAGCGGAGCACCGGGAACACGGTATATGTCCTGGACGAGCCCACCACCGGCCTCCATGTGGCCGATGTGCACAAGCTGACCGATATCCTTAACCGACTGACCGACGCGGGGAACACCGTCGTAGTGATAGAGCACAACCTGGATCTTATAAAATCCGCCGACCATATCATCGACCTGGGCCCCGAGGGCGGAGACGCTGGCGGCGAGCTCATCTTCACCGGCAGTCCTGAGGACTGCGCCGCCTGCCCGGAGAGCTTTACCGGCCAGTATCTCGCCCCCCTCCTGCGGTGACAGTTCGCGGCCCTGCCGCATAAACTGCGGCAGGAGGTGCGCCCTATGACTGAGCATTTGTTTGCGGCCCTTGCCGCGGCCCTTATATGCGTTCTTCTCCTCTGGATATTGAAGGGCACCGTTATGAGCCCGGTGAAGGCCGGGAAAAACACCGTACAGACCCATGTGCTCTGCCTCTACGGCAAGGAGCCCGGGCTGGAACGGAATATGAGAGGCCTGCTCTGGCTGAATGACAACGGTCTTCTCCGCTGCCGCATAGTGATAATCGGCACGGAGCTTGACCAGGAGACATATTTTATCGCCAGGGCCTTCGCCGAGGACTATTCCTGCGTTACATTCATAGAAAACGGAGAGATGCCAGATTGGATCAGGAAAACGAATTAATTGAATTATCGGGCACTGTTGACTCTGTCATCTATAAAAACGAGGCCAACGGATATACAGTGCTGCGCCTGCGCGACGAGAACGATGAGAGCGTGACCGTGGTGGGCTGCTTCCCCTATGCCTCTCCGGGCGAGACCATGATAGCAGGGGGCATGTGGATGAACCACAGCGTCCACGGACGGCAGTTTAAGGCGGAGTTTTCACAGCGGCTCATGCCAAGCGGGGCAAAGGCCATATATGCCTATCTGGCCGGGGGCACGATAAAGGGCGTGGGGCCCGCCACGGCCGCCCTCATCGTAAACAGCTTTGGCGACAGCGCCCTGGACGTTATCGAAAATTCCCCCGGGAAGCTCTGCTCCATAAAGGGGATAAGCGCGGCCAAGGCCGAGCTCATCTCCAAAAGCTTCCGCCGCCAGGCGGGGGTCAGGCGGCTGATGGAGTTCGTGTGCTCCTTCGGTCTGCGGCCGGTGCTGGCCATGCGCATGTATAAATACTACGGCGACAATGCCCTGGAGCTCCTGCGGGATAACCCATACATACTGGCCTCCGGCCACATAGGCGGCAGCTTCTCCGAGGCCGACGCTCTTGCCCTTGAAATGGGGGTGGACAGCTTCAGCAGGAACCGGATAGACGCCGCCGTCCTGTTCGAGCTGCGCCACAACTCCGGAAACGGCCACTGCTTTATCCCCAGGGAAAAGCTTGCCGCCGCCACCTCCGAGCTTATCGGCGTGGAGCCGGAGGACGCGGAGGAGAGCATAGCGCGCCTTATAGAGAGCGGAGCCCTGGTCTTTGAAGAGATAGCGGGCTGCCGGGCCTGCTACCTGCCGGAGCTGTACGAGGCCGAGAAGGACGCAGCGGAGCGGATATATGCCATGCTCTCCGAAAAACCGAAGGAGAGCACCGACCTGAACGAGCTCATTCCCGCCCTTGAGCGAGAGCTTAAAATAAAATACGCCAGCCTTCAAAAACAGACCCTGCGTCTCGCTCTCGAAAATCGGGTTATCCTGATAACCGGCGGCCCCGGGACCGGCAAGACCACCTCCATAAGGGCTATCCTCGCCATGTTCGACCGGCTTGGGATAGACAGCCTTCTCACCGCACCCACCGGCCGGGCGGCAAAGCGCATGACAGAGCTCACCGGCCGGGAGGCCTCCACGGTCCACCGGCTGCTCGGCGCGAAGTTCGCCGAGGAAGAGGAGCGCCTTGTCTTCTCCAAGGATGAGCGGGAGCCGCTGCAATGCGGCGCGGTCATCCTGGATGAGTGCTCTATGGTTGACATAACGCTTATGGATGCCCTGCTGCGGGCCATACCCCAGGGGGCGAGGCTCGTGATGGTGGGGGACGCAGACCAGCTCCCCTCAGTGGGGCCGGGCAATGTTTTCTCCGCCCTTATCCGCAGCGGAGCCCTGCCCGCCGTCAGGCTGACTGAGATATTCAGGCAGAATGAGGGCAGCCTCATCGTGAAAAACGCCCACATGATAAACAAGGGCGAGTATCCGGACTTCTCCCGAAACTCCGGGGACTTTTTCTGTCTTCGCCGCCTTCAGGCGGGAAACTGTGTCGACACGATAACAGAGCTCTGCGCCGTCAGGCTCCCGGGGAAGATGAACATCCCCTCTGCGGATATCCAGGTACTTAGCCCCACCCGGAAGGGGGAACTGGGCACGGTCAGCCTGAACCGCCGCCTTCAGGAGGTCCTGAATCCACAGACAAAGGACAAGAAGGAGAAGGCCTTTGGGGACCTGATCTTCCGCGAGGGGGACAGGGTCATGCAGATAAGGAACAATTACGATATCGTCTGGCGCAATGAGAACAACACCGCCGCGGGCTCCGGCATGTTCAACGGAGACATAGGCAGGATAGTCTCCATAAACCCGGACAGCGAAAGCCTCACCGTGGACTTTGACGGTAAATTTGCCGATTACAGCTATGACGCCCTGGCAGAGCTCGAGCACGCCTGGGCCATGACGGTGCACAAGGCCCAGGGCAGCGAGTACAGAGCCGTTATCCTGGCGCTGAACCCGGGCTCCCAGCTCCTGTTGACACGGGATGTGCTGTATACGGCGGTCACGAGAGCGAGAGAGCTGCTGATCCTGGTGGGAGACGACCAGACGGCCTGCCGCATGATAGACAATTTCCGCCGCTCCAAGCGCTATTCCGCCCTGAAGGTCAGGTTACAGGAGCTTTGCGGCCTGAGATGAGGATCTGGGAATATATTCTCGAGCTTTTGTACCCCAGCCGCTGCGCCTTCTGCCGCCGTCTCACGGGGGAGGGGCGGCTGATATGCGAAAGCTGCGGAAAGAAACTGCCCTATACAAAGGGCCCGGCCCAGGGCCGGAAGCTTCCCCATGTCTCCCTCTGCCTCTCCCCCCTGTACTATGAGGGCCTGGTCAGAGACTCACTGCTGAGATATAAATTCCAGGGTCTCACGCCCTATGCCGGGATCTATGGCGACTTGATCTCAAAATGTGTTGACGAAAACGGGATTTCCTGCGATATTATAACATGGGTGCCGTTGAGCAGGCAGAGGCTCCGCAAAAGGGGATATGACCAGGCGAGGCTCATCGCCGAGCGTCTTTCCCGGCTCAGCGGCGTACCCAGCGCGTGCCTGCTGAGAAAGATCAGGAACAACCCCGCCCAGTCCGGCAGCGGGGGCCCTGAAAAGCGCAGGGCCAATGTCTCCGGCGTCTATGAGGCGCTTAGGCCGGAGCTTTTTGCCGGGAAGACCGTGCTGCTGGTGGACGATATCGTGACCACCGGGGCTACTCTCTCTGAATGCGCCCGGGTTTTAAGCCGGGCCGGAGCGGGAAAAAGAATATCTGCCGTCGCTGCCGGAAGCAGAACATGACCGGAGACGGGGCAAAGAATAAGATAAATCTACGAGGTGAAGGGATATGCTCATATTTGAAAGAGATATAGCCGTTGATATGGGGACTTCTTCCACCATGCTCTTTGAGCAGGGGAAGGGCGTTGTCACAAGAGAGCCCACGGTGGTCGCCGTGGACAAGTTCAGCGGCAGGATACTGAAGGTGGGCCAGGACGCGCAGAAAATGCTGGGCCGCACCCCGGCCAATATCGTCGCCATACACCCGATAAACGCCGGAGTGATATCCGACTATGAGATCGCGGCCCAGATGCTGAAGGAGCTTGTGGGCCGGATAACCTCCTTCAGCCTCTTCAAGCCCTGTGTCCTCGTCTGCGTGCCCAGCAGCATAAACGGCGTCGAGGAGCGGGCTGTCATAGACGCCGCCATAGAGGCCGGAGCCAGAAAGGTCTATCTGCTTGAGACTGCTGTAGCCACCGCCATGGGCGCCGGCGTGGATATATCCAAACCCGACGGACACATGGTCATCGACATCGGCGGCGGCACCACGGAGATCGCCATTATCTCCATCGGCGGCGTGGTAGAGTGCGAATCCATAAAAGTGGCCGGGACCAGCTTTGACGAGGCCATCGTGAAGTACATCCGGCGCAAGCACAACATGCTCATCGGCATGAGCACCGCGGAAGAACTCAAACGCAGCATTGGCTGCGTCATCCAGCGCTCCGACGTGGGACTTGAGGAGATAAAGGGCCGCAACCTTACAAACGGCCTGCCAAAGACCGTGGAGGTAAGCGCGAACGAGCTTATCGAGGCCTTTGTTGAGCCGATGAACCACATTCTTGAGGCCATACACGCTGTTTTGGAGCGCACCCCGCCCCAGCTTGTGGGCGATCTGGATAAAAACGGCATAATCATGTCCGGCGGCGGCAGCCTTGTCTACGGCATAGACAGGCTTATAGAGCGCAGCACCGGCATCCGCACTGTGGTGGTGGACGACGCTATCTCCTGCGCGGCTTACGGCGCGGGCAAAATGCTCAAGCACCTGGACGAGATGCAGGACGGCATGATGAACTTTTACCGGAAGCGTCAGCTCAAGGGCTGATAAAATAAAGGCGGCGGAAGGAGGCGGCGCACAATGGCGCTCAGAGACATATTCAGGAAAAAGAACGACGTCCCAAGCTGCTCCGTAGTCATCGTGGCGGCGGGCAGCTCCCAGCGCATGGGCAGCGACAAGATATTCGGCAGCCTCGGCACCATGCCCGTGCTTGTCAGGACGGCCCTGGCTTTTCAGAAGTCCCCCATGGTGGACGAGATCATCATCGTGGCAAAGCTTGAAAAGTTAGAAGAGGCGGCGGAGCTCTGCCACCGGTATAAGCTGGACAAGGTGGTGAAGGTGGTCTGCGGCGGCAAGACCCGGATGGAGTCTTCCCTGGCCGGCGTATCCGAGGTCCGCAAGGGCGCAAGGCTCATCGCCATCCACGACGGGGCCCGCCCGCTGGTAAGCCAGGAGCTCATAACCAGGACCATCTATGCCGCGAACGACAACATGTCAGCGGTCCCCGCGGTAAAAAGCGCGGATACCCTGAAAGCCGTGAACGAGAGGGGCTGCATAGTGGGCACAGTGGACCGGGAGACGACAGTCCGGGTCCAGACGCCCCAGGTCTTCAGCGCCGACCTTATAAAAGGCGCTCTCACGAAGGCCGTCACCCTGGGCCTCAGCCTTACGGACGACTGCTCCGCCATTGAGATGATGGGTGTGAAGACCCAGGTGGTCCCCGGCGAGAATGACAATATCAAGCTCACCACCCCCAGGGACCTGCTCTTTGCCGAGGCTATTTTGAAGGACAGGGGTGATTATCTTGAGAGTTGGCCACGGCTATGACGTTCATCGGCTTACAGAGGGCCGAAAACTCATCCTGGGCGGGGTGGATATCCCCTGGGAAAAGGGCCTGCTGGGCCATTCAGACGCGGACGTGCTGACCCACGCCCTGATGGATGCAATTCTTGGCGCTGCCGGTCTTGGCGACATCGGCCGTCTCTTTCCCGACAGCGACCCGGCATATCTCGGGGCTGACAGCCTTGAGCTTTTGAGGAAGGTCTGCGCCCTGCTGCCTGAAAGGGGCCTCGCCATATCCAACGCGGACTGTACGCTGCTGGCCCAAAGGCCGAAGATAGCGCCCTACATCCCCCAGATGCGCCTCCGTCTCAGCCAGGCCCTGGGCGTCGGGGCGGACAGGCTCAACGTAAAAGCCACCACCGAGGAGGGGCTGGGCTTTACCGGCGAGGGCCTGGGCATGGCGGCCCACGCGGTGGTCCTGCTGAAAGAGTCGGGGGACTGACAATTTGATACCGGCCGCGGACAGAAGCGCTGGGCGCTCTGCTCTGCGGTAACAGTTCGGCGCTGCCGGCATAGGATGTGATGTATCTGTGCCGGAGCGCCGAAAAGCTCCGGGCGTGAACTCGCCGGGGGCTTTTTTGCTCTCTGCGGCATATTTTTCTGAATAAACGCCGCCTGTTCGCGGCTGAATGGAGCAGGACATGACACAATTTTTAATAATGTGCCGCTCGCTCACCTATGCGCAGAGGGCCGCAAGGCTGCTGGAGCGGGCCGGCATAAGCGCCGCTATAGTCAAGGCGCCCCAAGATCTCAGCCCCAGGGGCTGCGCCTATGCTGTGTCTATACACAGAAGGCCCGCCGACGCGGCGGCTCTCCTGAGAAAAAATGAGCTTCTTAACGGAAAGATCTACAGACGTCAAATGGATGGGGAGTTTGAGGAGGTGCAGCTTTGATCTATCTTGATAACGCCGCTACGACCCTTGTAAAGCCTGTGACCGTGGAGCGGGCCCTGGTCCAGGCCATGCGGACCATGGCGAGCCCCGGCCGGGGCGGCCATCCACCCGCCATGGCTGCGGCGGAGACCGTGTTCGACTGCCGCTGCGCTGCGGCGGAGCTGTTTGGCCTCTCGAAGCCCGAGCAGGTGGTCTTCACCATGAACGCCACTCACGGCCTTAATATCGCCATCGGCTCAATGGTGAAAAAGGGCACGAAGGTCCTTATGTCCGGCTTTGAGCACAATTCCGTTTCACGGCCCCTGGCCGCCCTTGGAGCGGATATAAGCATAGCGGGGAGGAAACTGTTCAACAGGGAAGCACAGCTCCGTGATTTTGAAAAAAAGCTGCCCGGCATGGAGCTGTGTGTGTGCACCCATGTGTCCAACGCCTTCGGCTTCATCCTCCCCATATATGAAATAGCAGGGCTCTGCCGGAAATACTCCGTGCCCCTGATCGTAGACGCCTCCCAGTCGGCTGGGGTGCTGGAGCTTGATATGGAGAAGCTGGGAGCGGCCTTCATCGCCATGCCCGGACATAAGGGCCTGTTCGGGCCCCAGGGCACGGGGATACTGCTCTGCGGCGGCGAGACAAAGCCCCTGCTCTGGGGCGGTTCCGGCTCGGACAGTATTCCCCAGGCCATGCCCGACTACCTCCCCGACAGGCTGGAGGCCGGGACCCACAACGTCTGCGGAATAGCCGGGCTCCTTGCGGGGATAAACTATGTCCGGCAAAAAGGGACCGGCAGTATCCTGGCCCACGAGAGGCGGCTCCTCTCTCTGATGCTGGAGGAGCTTAACGGCACGGCGCTGGAGCTTTTTGCCTCGGCAGGAGAGGACCAGTGCGGGGTGCTCTCCCTCAGAAGCGGGAAAATGGACTGTGAAAGCCTGGCCTCCGCCCTGGCGGAGAAGGGGATCTGCGTCCGCAGCGGCCTGCACTGCGCTCCCACCGCCCATGAGAGCGCCGGGACCATTGAAAGCGGCACTGTCCGCTTCAGTTTCTCGCCCTTCAATGACGAGAGCCAGATACGAAAGGCCTGCGCCGTTTTGAAGGGCCTGGTTTAAAAGTTTTTAACAGTTTACTTTGTCCCAGCTTGTTGCCTTTTTTGAAATTCTGTTTTATAATAGAGTGATACCAGTGTGCCGCCGCCCTGCTTCATGCCGGGGTGGGGCGGCCTGCCCATATCATGTAAAACGGGGAAAGGTTTTATGGAAGCAATACGCAACGGCTTCAGCCGCGCTGTAAACTATCTAACTACCATAGGCGTCGCGGACCTGGTGGATATCATCATCGTCGCCTATCTCATATATATGGCCATCTGGTTTGTCAGGAGGACGAATTCCTATAACCTGGCCAAGGGGCTTATAGTTATCATCGTGGCTCTTGGCCTGTCCGGCCTTTTCAAGCTCACCATGATAAACTTTCTCCTGCGTAAAACGGTGGAGCTGGGCCTTATCGCCCTGCTGATACTTTTCCAGCCGGAGATCCGCCGCGTGCTCGAACGCATGGGAAGAAGCTTCTCCTCCTCCCGCAGAACGGCCAGCCCCGTGATGGATACCTCCATCACCCAGACGGTCCAGGCCTGCCGGGAGATGTCCGCCTCCAGGACGGGTGCCCTCATAATATTCGAGCGCGGTGTAAAGCTGAACAGCATAATGAGCACCGGCACCATGATAAACGCGGACGTAACGGCGGAGCTTCTGAAGAACCTGTTTTTCAACAAGGCGCCGCTCCATGACGGGGCCGTCATCATAAAGGATTCCCGGGTGGCGGCGGCGGGCTGCGTTCTGCCCCTCACCCAGAGCACCAATCTCAGCAAAGAGCTGGGCATGCGCCACAGGGCCGGTATCGGCCTGAGCGAACAGTCCGATGCCATCGTGGTCATTGTCTCGGAGGAGACGGGGGCCATATCCGTTGCCGTGGAAGGGACGCTAAAGCGCCACCTGGAGGCGGAGACCCTCAACAGGCTCCTCCACAGCGAGCTTGTGGCGGACGAGGAAAAGGAGTCCAAAAAGGACGTGATACTCAACAGTCTGAAAAGGCTTTTCAAGGTGAAGAACGATGAAAAAGACAAGCCCGATGAAAAAGTTAACTAACAGCAGGGTCTTTTGGGTGATAATCTCCCTCCTTGTCTCGTTTTCCATCTGGGTCTACGTCACAAGTGTGGAGGAGGACGAGTATACCCAGGCCTTTTACGGCGTCCAGGTGGAGCTGATAGGCGAGGAGAGCCTGCGGGAGAACCGGAACATGGTGGTGACAGACCTTGACACCAGCACCGTCACCGTCAGAGTGACCGGACCCAGAAGGATAGTGGCCTCCATGGACTCGGACGATATCACCGCCCAGATAGACGTGAGCAAGCTCAGCCAGGACGCCTATACCTCCCAGCGCTATACCGTCCAGTTTGCCGACGGCGTAAACTCTAAGGAGCTCCAGATAGTCGGCCGGTCGCCGGAGACTGTCAGCTTCATGGTCTCGAAGCAGACGAGCAAAACAGTCCAGGTCCGCGGCGGCTTTGAAGGGGTCATTGCCGACGGATATACCGCCGAGACCCCGGTCTTTGAGCCGGCGACAATAACCATCACCGGTGCGGAGGCCTATATAAAAGACGTGGAATATGCCTGGGTCACTTTCGGCAAGGGCATTGTTGCCGACAGCACATATTCCGTGGAGACAGGCTATACCCTCATGGACGAGAATGGCGAGCCCTGCTCCACCGCAGAGCTTATCGCCTCAGACGACAGCGTCACGGCTACTCTGCCCATGCTTGAGATAAAGGAAGTGGCCCTGGGTGTGGACCTTATCGAGGGAGCCGGCGCCACAAAAGCCAATACCAAGATCACCATAGAGCCCAGCACCATCACCCTGGCGGGGGATTCTGCCATCCTCTCCCGGATAAACCGGATAATCCTGGACACCGTGGACCTGACGGACTTTGCCTCCACCTTCAACGAGAGCTATGTGATCCCCCTGGATAACGAGCTGAGAAATCTCACCGGCGTGAGCGAGGCGAAGGTGACGATAGAGGTCCTGGGCCTTGAGACAAGGACCTTCAAGGTGAAAAATCTCCAGTGCGTGAACACCGCACAGGGCTCAGTGGCAGAGATCGTGTCCGAGAGCATCGACGTTGTACTGCGGGGCACGGCGGAGCAGCTTGACAAGATAAAAAGCGAAAACATAAGCGCCGTGGCGGATATGACAGACTATAAAGAATCCACCGGCTCCTATATGCCGACAGTCCGGATATATGTAGACGGCTTTACAGACGTTGGGGCCATAGGCGAAAATAAAATCTCAGTTGAAATAAGAAAGGCATAGAAATGACACAGGACGCTGTAGTAACAAAACTTTTTCCGAACAAAATGGCGGAGGTGGCCGTGACCCGGGCCACAGCCTGCGGCAGCAACTGCGCAAGCTGTGAAAGCTGCATTTTCCAGAACGAGCTGAAAGCCATGGCCAGAAACCATATCGACGCCAAGCCCGGCCAGAAGGTCGTGATAGCGAGCGAGTCCTCCCGGGTCTTCGGGGCGGCCATGCTGGTGTATGTTATGCCTCTTCTGCTGTTCCTGGCGGGCTACGCGCTGGCCTATCTTGCCGGAGCGGGAGAGGGGCTGCGGATAGCGTTCAGCTTCCTGGGCCTGATACTGGGCGGCGTCATCCTTGTAGTGGGCCAGCGCCGGAAGAAAGATCGCAAGCCCATCACCTTTGATATCATACAGTTCGCGGAGGAGAAGGCATGATAAAAAGCATGACGGGCTACGGCAGCGCCAAGGGCGCGGTCGACGGCCTTGAGATAAGCGTGGAGCTGAAAAGCGTGAACAACCGCTATCTGGACAGCTCTGTGAGAATGCCCAGAAACTTCATGTTCGCGGAGGAGGCCCTGAAGGCAGAGCTCCAGTCCCATATAAGCCGGGGCAAGGTAGACGTTTTTGTCAGCGTGGATTCGTCCGGGGCGGGCGAGATGAAGGTCCGGGTGAACGAGCCCCTTCTCAAGGGCTATATCGAAGCGCTGAGCCTCATCTCTGAGAAGTACAAGCTCCCAAACGACCTGAGCGCCATGAACCTCAGCCGCTTCCCGGACGTGCTGTCCGTGGAGAAAAGCGAGCTTGACACCGAGGCCCTGACCGGCGAGATAGTAAGGACCACCAGGCTCGCCCTCAGCGACTTCGACGCAATGCGGCTCCGGGAGGGGGAGCGGCTCCGGGCGGATGTGCTTTCCCGGCTGGACAGTATCGACGCCCTTGTGAAGACCGTGGAGGAGAAGTCCCCGGAGACCGTGGAGGACTACCGCCGCCGCCTCCGCCAGAAAATGGAAGAAGTCCTTGGCTCCGCCGGTGTGGACGAGAACCGTATCCTCGCCGAGGCCGCCGTTTTTGCCGACCATATCGCCGTGGACGAGGAGACCGTGAGGCTTCGCAGCCACATGGCCCAGCTCCGCCAGATGGTGAACGGCAGCTCGCCCATAGGGCGGAAAATGGATTTTCTTATCCAGGAGTTCAATCGGGAGGCCAACACCATCGGCTCAAAATGCCAGAACTCCCAGCTTGCCCATGTGGTGGTGGAGCTCAAATCAGAGATAGAGAAGATCCGCGAGCAGATACAGAATATCGAATAGGAGGCGGCTATGGGTCTTGTTGGAATAGGTTTTGGAAACCTTATCTCCGCCGAGCGGGTCATCTCCATACTGAGCCCGGAGTCCGCGCCTATAAAGCGCATGATACAGGACATAAGGGAGCGGGGGCTTTTGATCGACGCCTCCTTCGGCAGAAGCACAAAGTCGGTCATAGTGATGGACAGCGGGAACATTGTTTTGTCGGCGCTGCCGCCGGAGACTTTGGCGGCGCGCTTTGAAGAAAAAACTGAACAGGAGGCTAAGGCGTATGAATGACAAAGGCAAACTTATCGTTATCTCAGGGCCTTCAGGGGCGGGAAAAAGCACGGTGGTCTTCAAAGCCATAGAAAACAGGAGCGATGTGTGCTTCTCCACCTCGGTGACGACACGCAAGCCCAGACCGGGAGAGGTGGACGGCAGAGAATATTTCTTCGTAGACCTTGACCGTTTTAAAGAGATGGTCGAAAATGACGAGCTTTTAGAGCACGCCGAATATGTGGCCAATTCATACGGTACCCCCAGGGCCTACGTGGAGCGGCAGATGGACTCCGGCCTTAACGTCCTCCTGGATATCGAGGTACAGGGCGCGAAGCAGGTACATGAAAAAATGCCGGAGTCGGTCAAGATATTCATCATCCCCCCCTCCATGGACGAGCTGAAGCGCCGTCTGGAAAAGCGCGGCACAGATACCCAGCGCGCCATAGAGGCAAGGCTCATAAGGGCCCGGCAGGAATACGCCGAGGCGGATTTCTATGACTATATCATCATAAATGACGATCCGGAGAAGGCCGCCAGGGAGCTGGCCGCCATAATCACGGCCGAGCGCTGTAAGGCGGCGGGCCGGATGGAATATCTCAGGCAGAACTGAAAAAATTTTTTATGCCGCCGCAGGGCGGCGGAATGGAGTAATTATCATGATGTTGTACCCCCCCGTGGCCGAGCTTGTGGACAAGATCGGCAGCCGTTACCTCCTTGTGAACCTTGTGGCCAGAAGAGCAAGAACTATCTCCGCCCAGGCTGAAGAAGAGCAGATACCTCTGGAGAGAAAGCCCGTCTCCTCCGCCATCGACGAGGTGTATACGGGAAAGCTGACCATAAAATAAGAAAGTCGCAGACTAAGCCCCGCGCTTTGTCCGCCCCCCGGCGGGACGTAAAGCAGGGGGATATAGTTCCCGGGGCTGAGGAAGGCGGATGGCCGCAGGACCTGCCTGCCGCCCTCAGTTCCTTGTTTTGTGCCAAGTGGGTTTTAAGGTGGTGGTCATATGCCCGCTAAGATCGCGAAAATAGCGGTGTCTGCCGCGACCTATTGGATAGACAGGCCCTATGACTATCTTGTGCCGGAAGAGCTGGCGGAAAAGGCTCTGCCGGGCTCCCGGGTCCATGTGCCATTTTCCAGGGGCAACCGGCGCTGCGAGGGGCTCATCCTCGCGGTATCCGAGCACAGCGAGTATAAAAAGCTCAAAAGTATCCTCTCAGTCCTGGACGAGAGCCCGGTCCTGGAGCCCTGGCAGATAAGCCTGGCCCTTTTTATGCGTGACAGGTTCTTCTGCACGGTGTACGAGGCGGTGAAGGCTATGCTCCCCGCCGGGCTCTGGTTTGACGACGAGGGCCGCCAGCGGGTAAAGGACAAGACCATCGAGATGGCAAGGCTTACCCTCAGCCCTGAAGACGCCATGGCCATTGCGGCCAACAAGCGCTCCCGCTCTCCGGCCCAGGCCGCCATACTTGAGCTGCTGTCCGGCTTCGGTATTCTGCCCAGCCGGGACCTGCTGTGTCACAGCGGCGCAGCGAGGCAGTCTCTGAAGGCCCTGGTAAAGGCGGGCCTTGTGGAGCTCAGCCAGAAGGATGTGTACCGACGTCCCGAGGGCGGCTGCGAGGGCGGCCGGCCCCTGCCCCGTTTGAATGATGAGCAGCTCCGCGCCTTTCAGGGTATCTCCGCCCTGGCCGGATCCGGCGAGGCCGGGGCGGAGATACCC
>DBGBEC010000071.1:0-14786 GCA_048477415.1 Candidatus Limivicinus sp.
GAAAGAACTCCTCGCCCAGGGCCTGGCCCGGCTGGGCCTCACCCCGCCCCCCGCTGCGGCCGAACAGATGGAGACCTACGCCGGGCTGCTGCTGGAACAAAACAAGGTCATGAACCTCACCGCCATCACCGACCCCGAGCAGGTGGCCCGGCTCCACTTTCTGGACGCCGCCGCCCTGCTGGGCTGCGCCGGAGACCTGTCCGGCAGGACCCTGATCGACGTGGGCACCGGGGCGGGCTTTCCCGGCCTTGTGCTGAAGATCGCGCGGCCCGACATACGGCTGACACTTTTAGACAGTCTGGACAAGCGTATCGGTTTTTTGAAGGAACTCTGCGTCAGGCTCGGCTTTGAAGACGTGGTCTGCGTCCACGCCCGGGCGGAGGAGGCCCCGGCTGAATATCGACAGGGCTTCGACATCGCCGTATCCAGGGCCGTGGCAAAGCTCAACACCCTGTCCGAGCTCTGCCTGCCCCTGGTGAAAAAGGGAGGGGTCTTCATCGCCATGAAGGGCCCGGACTGCGCCCTGGAGCTTCAGCAGGCGAAAAGGGCCATCGCTGTTCTGGGCGGCCAGGCCCAGGCCCCGGTGACATACGAGGTCTATGGCGCAGAGCTCAGCCACGCGGCAGTGCTCGTACAAAAGACCGGGGACAGCCCGGCAAAATACCCCAGGCGCTGGGCCCAGATGAAAAAGCAGCCCCTATGAGCCGGTCTGAAAAAAGCAGCGTGTCAAAAGTTGGTCTCGCTTTTGACACGCTGCTTTTCAATTGTCGTCTATAAAGCGCTCAAGCTCCCGGACGGAGGATACTATGTGTCCGGCGCCGGACCGGGCAAGCTGTTCGGCGCTTCTGAAGCCCCAGCTTACGCAGACATGATCCATGCCGGCCCTTCTGCCCGTCTCCGCGTCCACCTCGGAGTCTCCCACATAGAGGCAGCGCTCAACAGGGACTGCCATCTCCCCCGCCGCCGTCAGGACCCCGTCGGGACAGGGCTTGCGGCGCACGCTTTCGCTCTCGCCCTGAGCCGCCTCCAGCAGGCCGGGGAAAAACGCCCCGGCCAGTTCCTTCACAGCCGGGTCAGGCTTGTTCGAGATGATGGCCAGCTTTACACCCCGGGAACGAAGCCGCTCCATAAGGGGCAGAACGCCATCATAGGGCCTTGTTTTTATTCTGCAATGGTCCTCGTAATAGGCCATATAATAATCCAAAAGCTCTTTTTCAAGCCCTTCCGGACAGCCCTCCGGCAGGCAGAGTTTTATAAGCCGGGCGGCTCCGTTCCCGAGGGCGGAACGCACCCGCTCCCGCTCCACCCGGGGCAGAGCAAAACGCTCTAATGAGTGGTTCACCGCGTCGGCAAGATCGTCCAGGGTGTCAAGGACCGTGCCGTCCATGTCGAACAAAACAGCCTCATACTTCATCTTTATATATCCTTCCTCTTTTTTGACATCTCAAGACTAAGTATACTCCTCCTCGTCAAGCCCTTACTTGCCTGACCGGGGCTTTTGTGGTAACATTACCGGGCAGACAACAGCGTTTTTCTCAGCGCGTATCCTCAGAAGGGATGATTTTATGAAAAAAAGAAAAATGATCGCCTTGGTGCTGGCTTTATGCCTGGTTTTATGCGGCTGCGGGAGGGAGACCGTGGAGACGAAGGACGGGCTCTCGCTTTGGTATGTGGAGGGCGAGCTGCCCGGCGGCATTTTGGAGGGGCTTGCGGCGGAGTATAACAGCGAGCTTCCCAAGGGCGGGCTCAGCCTGAGGCTGCGGGCCTTTCCGGATGAAGAGAGCCTGGCGGAGGCCTTTGAGGCGGCAAGGCCCGACCTGCTCCTCTGCTCCGCCGCCAGGGCCATAGAGTTAGAGTCGCGGGGCATATTGAGAGAGCCCGGGCAGCAGCTTCAGTCCCCGGCATACCCGGACTATATCGGCGAGCGCTTTTACGGCGTGGGCAGGAGCTTTTTCCCCCTGGGCTCCGAGCTGACGCTGCTTTACAGCCGGGAGGGGCAGCTAAGCCCGGAGCAGTCTGGCAGCTTTGGACAGCTCATGGAGCAGGCCGCCGACCGGGGCCGGGAGACAGGCCTGCCGTTTTTCGCGGCGGACTCATATTCGGCGCTGTTTTACGAGTGCATGCTCTCCCTCGGCAGCCAGTTTCACGGCAGCGAGCTTGACAGCTATGATGAAAACTACATACATGTCTATAACCTTCTGGCAGAAGCCGCCTTTGAGGGCGGGCTCTCTGAGCTGGCCCGGGGCGGAGTGCAGCTCGTTCGGGCCGACTATCTGCCCTGCGCCGCCGTATACTCCACAAGCCTGGCCGGTCTTGAGCATGATGGCTTTGAGATAGCTCCCGTACCCTCTGCCGGGGAGGGCAGGGCTCTGCTCGCCAACTGCCTTGGTTTCGCCGTAACAGCCCGGGAAGGGCGCTCGCTGGGTCCCGCCGCGGTTTTTTTAAGCTGGCTCCACCAGGGGGAGCGGGGGCCGGAACTGGCCCTGAAAGCGGGTCTTGTCCCCGCCTTCGGCCAGGTCCAGGCCGCAGAGGACCCGCTGTCCGCCCTTCTTATGGAGATATACGAAAGCCGGGAGCTGCACATACCGGACTTAGAGAGCGACTACTATAAAAACCGCGGGGATTTTGAAGCCAGATTCCGGGCAGCCATTGGCAATTTTAGCTGAGTATGATTGCATTATGGGCGCACATGTGATATATTCTAAACAGAAATACAGATAAGCTAAGAAAGGGAAAACACTATGATCTTAAAGAAAGAGCCCAGGACCGGCGGCGATGGCAAGAAGAAATTCGGCACCGCGGCGATAGTTATCGCCGTTTTGATCCTGGCCGCCATCATCGGCGGCTCCTGCGTAACCACCATCCCCACCGGCCACACAGGCGTCGTGACCACCTTCGGCTCTGTGGAGGACTACACCTATGACTCGGGCGTACATCTCAAATTCCCCTGGCAGAAGGTAGTGATGATGGACAACCGCATCCAGAAAAAGACGGTGGATCTGTCCTGCTTCTCCTCCGACATTCAGGAAGTCACCATGACCTTCACCCTGAACTATCAGATAAACAAGGCCAACGCCCAGAATATCTACAGGAACATCGGCACCGACTATTACGAGACCGTCATAGTCCCCTGCGTTACAGAGTCCACCAAGGTGATAACCGCGAAATACTCTGCCGAGGATCTGGTGGGCGAGCGGACAGATCTGGCAAGCGCCATAGAGACAGAGCTTTCAGAGAAGCTGGCCGCCTTCAATGTGGAGCTCGTGAGCACATCCATTGAGGATATGGACTTTACCGACGCCTTCACCAACGCTGTTGAGGAAAAGCAGGTTGCCCAGCAGAACAAGCTCCGGGCCGAGACCGAGGCGGAGACCCTGAAGATCGAGGCGGAAGCCCGGGCCGAGGTACAGCGCATAGAGGCCCAGGCCGAGGCAGACGCGAAACTCATCCGGGCCGAGGCGGAGGCGGAAGCCAACCAGAAGATAGCCGAGTCCCTCACCCAGGGCATACTCAACAACAAATTTATCGATACCTGGAATGGAGAGCTCCCCCTTGTCACCGGCAGCGACGGCAGCCTTATAAACATTCCCCTTGACCAGATCCAGTAAGCCAACAAAATTTTACATATACGAGGTGCAGTATGGAAGGATTCAGAGTTCTGGAGATCAAAAAAAGCGTCTTTGAAAACAACGACAGGGAGGCGGCCCAGCTCAGGCAGGAGCTGAAGAAAAACCGTACTTTCCTGCTTAACCTCATGAGCTCCCCCGGCTCCGGGAAGACCACCACGCTAAAGGCCACCATCGCCGGGCTGAAGGACGAGTTCAGGATCGGCGTGATGGAGGCTGACATCGACTCTGACGTGGACGCGGCCACCATAGAGAAGACCGGGGCCAAGGTGATCCAGCTCCACACCGGCGGCATGTGCCACCTTGACGCGGGCATGACCAGGCAGGGCCTGGAGGGGCTGGGCGTGGACGATGTGGACTTTGCCATTTTGGAGAATGTGGGCAACCTCGTCTGCCCCGCGGAGTTTGACACGGGGGCTGTGAAAAACGCCATGATCCTCTCCATCCCCGAGGGGGATGACAAGCCCCTTAAATACCCGCTCATGTTCTCAATCTGCGATGTGCTGCTCATAAACAAGATAGACGTGCTCCCCTACTTTGACTTCAAATTAGAGGCCTGCGAGAGGCATGTGAAGCGTCTCAACCCCAACATCAGGATAATCCCCATCTCTGCCCGCACAGGCGAGGGCATAGACGAGTGGACAAACTGGCTCAGGGAGCAGATAAACGCCTGGATAAACTGATCCGTCAAATGCAGAAAACCACCCCCCTTGGCCGGAAATTTTCCGCCGGGGGGTGGTTTTTCGCTTTTATATCCCGCCTGTCTCCTCATCCGTTATGCGCTCCAGCCGCTCCCATTTGCGCTCCATGTCCTCCACCAGTCTGAACTGGGTTCGGCAGCGGTCAAGGTTGTGCCCTTCCCGCTGTATGGAGAAATACCGGTCCCCGTCCAGATAGTCGGTCAGGAAGCGCAGGCCGCATTCCAGGGTCATGGTATAGGCACCCAGGGGCAGGGCCTTCCTTTCCGCGGGGCTGAGACTGGGGCAGGCCTCTGTGAAGCCCCTTGTAAAGACCCGGAACAGCTCCAGATCCAGCGAGACCTTTTCAAGCTCCCGCTCGTCCTCCGCGGCGGTGGAGGCGCCGAAGCGGATGGCGTCCCCAAAATCGAAGACGGAGAGGCCGGGCATCACGGTGTCAAGATCAATGACGCAGAGGGCCTTTCTGCTGTCCTTGTCCAAAAGGACGTTGTTTATCTTTGTGTCGTTGTGTGTGGCTCTGAGAGGCAGAAGCCCGGCCTGGCGCATGCCATGGAGCCGGCAGGCCCGCTCCTCCCGGGAGAGGACAAAGTCCAGCTCTGCCCCGACCTGGGCAAGCCTCCCGGCCCGGTCTCTCTCCACCGCCTCACGAAAAAGGCGGTAGCGGTCCGGCGTGTCATGAAAGCGCTCTATAGTCTCGGCCAATTTCTCCACGGGGAAATCACGCAGAGCATACTGGAAACTGCCGAAGGCCTTGGCGCACTCGTAAAAATCCTGGGGCGACTCCGGCTTCTGAAGGCAGATACTGTTGTCCACAAAGCGATACGAGCGCCAGCAGCCCCCTTCCCCGTCGTCGTAGTAGCTGTCCCCTTCAAGGGTGTCTATGTAGCTTATCATGGCCATTTTCCCGCCCTGCGTCTTAAGAAAGCCGCTTATGGCGGACATGTTGCTCATAAGCGCGTCCACATTGGGGAATACATGCCTGTTTATCCACTGAAGGATATACTTCACGCCCTTGTCGGTGCTTATAAGATAGGTCTGGTTTATGTGCCCGCTCTTTATCTGGGTGCAGCTTATGGGCCGGCCCTCCGTAGGAAAATGGAAGATCGCTTCTTTCATCTCTTTCTCCTGATTCTCTTTATATCCCGGAGCCTGCGCCCCGGCGGGACTTTTCTCTGTTTCTCAGCAGGCAAAGGGGCAGCAGCGTGAGCAGGAGCACGGCCCCGGCGGCCAAAAAGATCTCCGGCGTGGGCACGGTCTTCACCTGGCCCAGTTCAACATAGCTGCTGTCGCTGCCGCTTATGACCAGGGCCCCTATCCAGGGGCCTATTATCATGGGCAGAAGCACGGCGAATATCATCCTTATGCCCTGAAAGTGCCCGGCCTTGTCCTCCGGCGTCCAGTCCCGCACATTGGCGCTCAGAGCGGCGCTCATCATCATGTATCCGCTCATCATCACCGCCCCGGCGACGATGACCGTCAGAGAGCCCCGGGCGAAAAACATCCCAACAAGGCCGGCAAGCATCACCAGTCCGGCCGGGACAGTGAATTTGAGCTTGCCCAGCCGGTCAATGGCCCGGCCGGACAGGACGCTCACCACCGAGGCCGTTATAAGCACCGCCCCAAGGACCAGGGCATAGTCTGTTATGCCAAGATAGTTCTGGATATAGATGATAAGGTAGGGGAAGAACACCTGCACCGCCACCGAGAAAAGGCAGAGCGCCAGCAGCGACAGGTAGAGTTCCCTGTTCCCCACCGCCACCGAGGGCCTGAGACCGTAGAGCAGGTTTTTGAAATAGCTGTCCTTTCTGGGGCTGAGACCGGGCGAGTCCTTTATAAGCCCCAGTGACACAAGGCCGACCAGGGACACGGCCATCCCGAATATGCCAAAAAACTCACGCCAGCGCCCCGCTCTCGTAAGGCCGTCAAAAAAGCCGAAGATGATAAGCATGGACACGAGGGGCAGTATGGCCAGCACGCTCTCCACCCGCCCCCGGTTCGCTGGGGAGCTTATATCCGTCACATAGGCGTTGAACGCCGCATCGTTGGCTGTGCTGCCGAAAAAGGTCATAACACAGTCCATCACCACGACCATGGTCCCGGCGGCCGCGGCGGCTCCCAGGCCCGGGAACAGGGCCCCGGCGCTCTCGGGGCTTATAAAGCCGAAGGCGAGGGTGGAAAGGCCCCAAAGTATATAGCCGAAGCCGATAAAGGGCCGGCGCTTTCCCAGCCTGTCGGACAGGGCGCCCATCAGCAGTGTCGTCACCGTGGCAGCCGCCGCCGAAGCCCCAACCATGGCCGCGATATATCCCGGCTCTGTGGAGATGGTGTTATAGAGAAACACATTGAGATACATATTCTCTATGGTCCAGGCAAACTGGCCGAACAGCCCGACGAGGATGAAGGCGGTCCAGTTCCGCCCGCCCAGCTTTTCCTTTTTCATAGCCTCTCCCCTATCTGCCTTCCAGGCAGCCGCCGATAATATTCATGAGCACATCTACCACGGCGTCCATGTTCTGGGCGCTTATATGCTCATAGGGCCCGTGGAAGCCCGCGCCCCCTGTGCCCAGGTTCGGGCACAGCAGCCCCCGGAATGAGAGCTGGGCCCCGTCGGTCCCGCCTCTTATGGGGCGGCGCAGGGGCTTTCTGCCGGTCTCGGCAATGGCCCTCTCCGCAAGCTCAACGACCTCCATCCGCGCGCCCATAGGCAGTGCCATGTTCTTATACTGCTCCTTTATGCTGAGCCTGGCGGTGCCTGGGCCGTATTTCTCGTTTATGAGCTTCTCTATATGGCGCATGCTCTCCTTGCGGAAGCTGAAAAAGCCCTCGTCATGGTCGCGGATTATATAATCCAGCTCTGCCTTCTCCACGCTGCCCTTCATGTCAGTCAGGTGGAAAAAGCCCTCGTAGTCCTGGGTCTTCCCGGGTATCTGCCCGGCGGGGAGCATGGAGTTTATCTCCATGGCCACAAGGCTCGCGTTGACCATGGTGTCCTTGGCGCTGCCCGGGTGGACGTTGAAGCCCTCTATATCCCAGTGGGCGGAGGCGGCGTTGAAGGTCTCGAAATTGATCTCCTCCACCGGTCCCCCGTCCACGGTGTAGGCGATATCCGCCCCAAGGCGCTGAAGGTCCAGGAGGGCGGCGCCGTGGCCTATCTCCTCGTCAGGCGTAAAGCACAGAGCTACCCGGCCGTGGGGCAGGGTGTCGTTTATAAGCCTCTCGGCGGCGGTCATTATCTCGGCGATACCGGCCTTGTCATCCGCCCCCAGGACCGTGCTGCCGTCGGTGCAGATAAGGCTGTGGCCGGTCAGCTCCTTCAGGTCGGGGAACTGCCTTGGCGACAGGACGCGGCCGCTGCCGCCAAGTGTGACCTCGCCCCCGTCATAGCTTTCTATGAGCTGGGGCCTCACGTTCTCGCCGGGGAAATCCGGCACGGTGTCCAGATGGGCGATGAGCCCTATGGCCGGGGCCCCCTCGCAGCCGGGAGTGGCCGGGAGCGCGCCATAGACATAGGCGTTTTCGTCCATATACACGTCTTTCAGGCCCAGTTCCTTCATCTCAGCCGCCAGAAAGCGGCTCAGATCAAGCTGGCAGGGGGTGCTTGGGGTAAGGTCGCCGTTTTCGGCGCTGGCCGTGTGGATGCGGACATAGTTTAAAAATCTCTCGTATGCTCTCATTTTCTTCTCCGTTTCAAAGATATATATTTCCGTACACAAAGAGACGTCCCTTTCGGGAGCTGCCGCCTGTACCGCTTATCTCGGCCTTGCCGCAGCCCTTGAGCGATATGACGTCCCCCTCCTTCACTTCCCTGTCGGCCTTGAGGCACTGGGCATAGTTCAGGCTCACGTTTCCCGCGGCTATCTGCCTTGCCGCCTCGGAGCGGGACAGACGGAAAAGCCCGGCCAACACCGCGTCAAGCCTCATGCTCATGACGGTAAAGCTCTCTTCCCGGAGCCTGCGCTGGAGAGGAGGCAGCTCTGAAAGCTCCGCCGCCTCCGCGCTCAGGCTCACTCTCCCGGCCTTATCAAGGCCCAGAAGGTGGTCCCTGACGCTGGGCAGGCAGAAGACCCAGGCACAGTCATCCATTATCCAGATATCCCCCAGCCAGCGCCGGTCTATGCCCATGCCGAGGATGGCCCCCATATAGTCCCTGTGGCCGGGACTGCCAAAATGGGGGCGCAGCTTTATCACCCGGATATGCTCGTCAAGGTCGAGCTCATCCTCTTCCATATAGTCGGGAAGGAAGAAGGCGATGCTCCTCTCACACTCCGGGCGGCCGCCGGAGAACACCAGGCGGCAGTCCCTTTGACCCCGGGACCATTGCTCAAGCTCGTACCGCTCGGCTGGGCTCAAAAAACCCGTGGCGGCAAGCCGGCCCCGCCGGGCCCGGGCTGAAAGCTCGTCGGCCCGTTTTAAAAGTTCATTGTTTTCCATCTTTAAGCCTCGTTTTATGGGCGCTGTAGTTTGTTTTTTCCAAAATTTCGCCTATTCGGTCCAGGACCCATTCCACCTCGCCCCTGAATTCCTTTGCCGAGCAGCGGAGCAGACCGGAGCGCAGGGCGGAGAGCCGGATAAGATTGTCGCTCGTGACCACGCGGACGGAATAGTTTTTGCCTATCTGGGCGGCGATACGCTCTATATACGCATCCCCGGTCTCCCCGTCGCCGGTATAGGCCACATGGATGTTGTGGTGCTCCTCCCTGGAGCCCCGGTTTCCCGGGGTACGGAAGCCATCAAACACCAAGACCAGCTCCGCCCGGGTATAGCCGCAGTAGTTTGAGAGCATGTCCATAAGCCTGCCCCTCGCCAGGTCCAGCCGCTCCGCCGCCAGGGCCTTCAGCTCGTCCCAGGCGAAAATAAGGTTGTAGCCGTCCACTATTATATATTCCTTACGCTTCTCCTCAGGCGGCTCCTGCGCTGTGGCGGGGCTCTGGGCCGGGGCATAGCTTTTGCGGCGTATGGGGCCAAATTCCCGCTCCATTATGGCCTCCAGCTCACGCTCATCGATATTGATGCTCCTGTGTACCGGCGGCGGAGGGAGGCTGTCCTTCTTTTTCAGGCAGCTTTCCAGGTGCATATAGTCCTTCACCTTGTCCCAGCCCACGCTGAAGCCGCCGCCGTGGGCGCAGAACACCGAGGAACTGGGATGTTCAAGGTCGCTCAGAGGCTCGTAGCCTATGGCCTCCACTACAGCCGCCTGCTCCCGGCAGGGCTTGTACCCGCCGGGCCGGAAGCTGAATTTGCCCCGGCCGTGGGTATAGGCCGCAAAATCCCTGGCATAGCCGGACATTTTCGCCACCGGGGCGCTGCCCTCTATGCGGCTGAACTCGCCCCGCTCCTCCGGGGAGGAGAAGCTGCCGTTCATGGCCCGGATATCGCTTATGGCCCGGCCTATCTGCTCCGCAGGCAGCTCCATGGAGAAACTGTAATACGGTTCGAGCAGAACGCTCTCCGCCTCCATAAGGCCCTGACGCACCGCCCTGTAGCAGGCCTGGCGGAAGTCCCCGCCCTCGGTATGCTTCACATGGGCCCGGCCCGAGGCCAGGCTTATTTTAATGTCTGTGATGGGTGAGCCTGTCAAAACGCCCTTGTGCTCCCGTTCGAGCAGATGGCTCAGTATGAGCCGCTGCCAGTTCCTGTCCAGCATGTCCTCGGGACAGACGCTCTCTACCATTATGCCGCTGCCCGGCGGCAGGGGCTCCATTATGAGGTGGACCTCCGCGTAGTGGCGCAGGGGCTCGAAGTGGCCCACAGCCTCCACCGGCGCGGCAATGGTCTCTTTATACATTATGCTCCCCGAGTCAAGGCCCACTTCCAGGTCGAAGCGCTCCCGCACAAGGCTAACGAAGACCTGAGCCTGGATCTGGCCCATGAGCTCCACAGATATCTCGCCTTTGCTCTCGTTCCAGGTAATGCTGAGCTCCGGATCCTCCTCGCCGAGCTGACGGAGCTTTGGCAGAAGCAGGGCCGGGTCGGCCCCCTTGGGCAGGAGCAGACGGTAGCTGAGCACGGGCCTTAAAACCGGGCTTTCAGCGTCCCCCGCCGCGCCCAGGCCCTGGCCGGGGCGGGTCTCGCTGAGGCCTGTGACGGCGCAGAGCTGGCCGGGGAGGACGCTGTCCACGCTGTCGTATCTTCCGCCGGAATAGAGGCGTATCTGGCTGAGCTTCTCGCTGAGCTGTTCCCCGTTTCCGGCGGTATATTTTACCGTATCCCTGACCTTCAGCTCTCCGCCCAGTATTTTCATAAAGCTCAGCCGCTTTCCGGCGGCGTCCCGCTCTATCTTGAACACCCGGGCGGCAAAGTCATCCGCCGCGGCCTGGGGCTCGGCATAGAGGTCAATGGCGGTGAGGAGCTCTTCCACACCCTGAAGACGCAGGCCCGAGCCGTAAAAGCAGGGGAAAAGCTCCCTGTTTTTTATCAGTCGGCTTATCTCCCCCCTATCCGGGCCGCCGCGGCTCAGATAGCTGTCCATGGCCTCCTCTGAGCAGAGGGCCAGCCGCTCCCGCAGCTCGTCCTCAGGCAGGGAAAAATCCACGCAGCCCTCGCCGAAGCACTTCATAAGCTGGGCCTCCAGCGCGGGCTTGGCAGCCCCGGGCAGGTCCATCTTCGTCACGAATATAAAGCAGGGCAGCCTATGGCGGCGCATAAGCTCCCACAGGGTCTCCGTGTGGGCCTGGACCCCGTCCGTGCCGCTTATCACGAGCACGGCGCAGTCAAGCACCGAGAGGGTCCGCTCCATCTCCGCCGCGAAGTCCACATGACCGGGAGTGTCCAGCAGGCTCAGCCTGCTCTCCTCCAGCTCGAGCCGGGCCTGCTTTGAAAAAATGGTTATGCCCCGCTCCCGCTCCAGCCAGTGCCCGTCCAGATAACTGTCACGATGATCCACCCGGCCAAGCTTCTTTATTCTTCCCGCAAGATAGAGCAGCCCCTCGGCCAGGGTGGTCTTCCCCGCGTCCACGTGAGCAAGGATGCCCACGACAATGTTCTTTTTATCATGCATAAGCTTTATTTTAACAGTTCAGGCCAAAATAATCAATAAGTCCGGGGCTTTTTACCTGTCGGCGCTTATATCCTTCAGCGCCGTATAGCAGTGCCATTCCTCAAGGGAGTCATGGCTTATCACCCTGAGCCCCGCGGCCTCAATGGCGGCGCGGACCTCCTCCTGGCGGCCATCGATTATGCCGGAGCTTATAAAGACGCCTCCGGGCTTCAGAAAACCGGGTATCAGAGGGGCAAGGGGTATTATCACGTCGGAAACGATGTTAGCCAGGACCAGGTCATAGTCCCCGCCGAAGCTCTTTCTCAACGAGACGTCGGAAATTATGTCCCCGGCCAGGGCACGCAGCCTGTCGGGGCCAATACCGTTGAGCCCGGCATTGGAGCGGACTACATCCGGCGCCTTTGGGTCGATATCGCAGCCAAGGCAGAAATCAGCCCCCAAAACCAGCGCCCCGATACCCAGTATCCCACTGCCGCAGCCCAGATCCAAAACGCGCTTGCCCGGGCCCGCATAGTTCTCAAGCGCAGCAAGGCACATCCTGGTGGTGGCGTGGCTGCCGCTGCCGAAAATAAGCCCGGGATCAAGCCGCAGGGGAAGCCGGGAGCCTGCGGGAGCCTCCTCCCACTCCGGCACCACAACGAGCCTCTCCCCGGTCTCTATGCATTTATAATAGTCGCGCCAGTTATTCTCCCAGTCGCTGTCCTGGACGATGTTCGTCTCCACCTCACTGTAGGCGGCCTTTATCCGTTTCAGGACCTCCCGGCCCTCGTCGTCATCCATGAGATAGCATTTTATCCGGCTCAGACCGGAAAACTTTTCTTCCAGCTCCCGATCTACATAATCCCAATACTGCCGGTTGTTCTGAAGAAAGCGGCGGAGATCCTCCTCGCTCTCTATCACAAAGCCCTCCGCTCCCATGGCGTTCATCTCCTCGCAGCGGGCTTCTATATCCTCCTCGGGGCAATTGACTATGACCTCGATATAGCGCATAGCTCTCTCCTTTCCCTGCCGACGCCGCCGGTCAGGCCACTATCCATCTGCCGATACATATTAAACCAAGCGCCCGCACTTGTCCATAGCCTTGAGGCAGAGTCCGGGCACATTTTATGCAAAACTGATAAAACAGCAGCGCCCGCGCTGTAGAAATGGCATGAAATTTATGCGATTTTTTTCACAAGAAACTATTGACATTTTCTTGTCATGGGTATATATTATGGATGTAAGTTAAATAACAAACAGGCCGTCAGAAAACATCAGACGGAAATTATAGGAGGTAATCGTTATGAAGTGCCCTTGCTGCGGACATGAGATGAATCTTGACAACCACAGGAAAATGGAGCTCTACATGTGCTACGACTGCGGCTACATCGAGGGGCTGAAGACCGAGGCCCTCTCCGCCTCTAAAGCCACGAACTATGAGCGTCTCTGCTCCATGAACATGAACGAGACCATCGCCTTTCTCTCCTCCAGCCTGAATATAGACAGCAAAATGCTGAGCACCTGGATGGACAGCGCGAGGATCGGAGCGTAATACAGCGCGTGACCCGGCGCTTTGCGCTGGAAGCGTTGTGTAAAAGACCTTTTTCTTTCCACGGTGCAGAAATCGCCTGAAACCGCAGTTCTGTTTTATGACTCCAAAGGCACCCACATTCCGGGCCGATGTGTGCTAATATGTCCCGGTATTGTCATTGCTCATTACCTAATTATACCAAAAAACAGAGGTACAGTCACTGCTTTTCGCAGTCTGCACCTCTGTTTTTTCCTCGTTTTTTTGAGCCGGGCCCTTTTTATCAGCCTAAAAAAAATTTAGGTTGAATTAAGTTTCGGTTTTAAGTTCAACTAAATATCGAACATTATACTTTGGACATAACAAAATGATATTCCGCGCAAAGACAGGTGAATATCTGAATGGCGCGCGGCTTATGTATCATGTGCGCTGTGATCTTCGGCAGACCCGCGGCGGAAGCTCTTTGCGGCGGACACGCCGGCCGGCGATCCGGCTCTGATCCCGGGTGGATCCAGCAAGTAAACGGTAAAAAGGAGTGGAAAAGATGGCATATCAGGCAGTATTCAAGCGGTATGAGATAAAATACCTGCTCACACCGCTGCAAAAAAGGGGGATCCTGCTGGCGATGAAGCCCTATATGAAGCTCGACAGCTACGGACGTACAGTGATCAGGAATATTTATTTCGATACAGATAATTTCCGTCTGATCCGGCGCTCTCTGGAAAGGCCGGCGTATAAAGAGAAGCTGCGTGTACGCAGTTATCAAACGGCAGACGCAGACGATCCCGTTTTTGTCGAATTAAAAAAGAAGTACAAGTCTGTTGTATATAAACGCAGACTCACCCTTACGGAATCTCAGGCTATGAACAGCTTTCAGCATGACCTCCCCCTTCCTGTCCATTCACAAATAGCGGACGAGATAGAATACTTCCGGTCTTATTATGCGGGGCTGCGGCCTACGGTGTTTCTCTCTTATGAGAGAGAAGCCTTTTATTCTTTGGACGGCGGAGACTTCCGGGTCACTTTTGACGAGAACATCCTCTACCGTGAATATGACCTTTCTCTTGGCAGCGGGGCATATGGCACGCCATTGCTGGAGGAAGGGCAAACGCTGATGGAGATAAAAACGACGGGAGGACTTCCGCTCTGGATGAGCCATGAATTAAACCGGCTCAGGGTCTTCCATACATCATTTTCAAAATATGGGCTGGCATACCGGCACATGATGACAAGGTCCGAAACGGGCGATCCAAGGAGGAATTTCCATGTATGCTGATTTGTTTAAAGGATTGTTTGACACAGATATGAGCAATGTCATTTCTTTGGCTGATTTTCTTCTATGCGTTGGCAGCGCATTGGCCGCGGGCATTATATTGGCTGCGTTTTATATGTACAGAAGCAGATATACAAAAAGCTTTGTCGCGACGCTTGCGCTTCTCCCGGCGATCGTCTGCGTCGTTATAATGATGGTAAACGGTAATGTGGGCACCGGCGTTGCAGTCGCAGGCGCGTTCAGCCTGGTCCGGTTTCGTTCCGTGCCCGGCTCCGCGAAGGAGATCGGAGCGATTTTCCTTGCCATGGGCACCGGATTGGTAATGGGAATGGGATACATCGGCTATGCGTTCCTGTGCGCTGTCCTTCTCGGCCTTGCCAGCGCTCTGTATAACCGTTTGGATCTCGGGGAAAAAAAGAAAACGGCGCTTTATAAGACCCTTAATATCACCATTCCGGAGGACCTGGATTATCCGGAAGTTTTTGAGCCGATCCTGAACAAATACGCGTCTGACTGCGAGCTGACAATGGTGAAAACCACAAACATGGGAAGTCTGTTCCGCCTGAGCTATAGGCTCACGCTGAAAACGGCGCAAAAAGAAAAAGAATTGATCGATGAACTGCGCTGCCGCAATGGAAATCTGGGGATATCGATCTCCGCGCAGGAAACATTGGCCGGAGAACTG